>JANODW010000565.1:0-3273 GCA_031412875.1 Pirellula sp.
CTGTTTTGCAATGTCTCCTTGGAAGCCGTCATCGAGGAGTTGGACAAGGATTTTTCGATTTATGAAGTACCGCTTTCGTTGCGGGATCACAAGCTCGATGAGTTTGTCATGAAGCGGTTTCATTTGACCGGGCAGCCGCTGCGCCTGGACGCTTGGGACAATATGATGTTCGCCCTTCGCAATCCAAAACATGAAATCAGCATTGCGGTCGTCGGAAAATATGCCGAACATCGCGACGCCTACAAATCGATCTATGAGTCGCTCGATCATGCCGGCATCCAGCACCGAGCGCAGATACGAATTGTTCCCATTCAAAGCAGCGAAATCGAAGAAGAGGGACCAGAGCGATTGCTGGCCGGCTACGATGGGATCCTCATCCCAGGCGGCTTCGGAGAACGGGGCGTGGAAGGCAAAGTGCAATCCATCCGATACGCGCGCGAGAGAGACATCCCATTCTTTGGGATATGCTTGGGAATGCAGTGCGCAGCGATGGAGTTTGGACGGAATGTTTTGGGACTCGATCGGGCGAACTCCACCGAGTTCGACAAGGACACACCCAATCCAGTCATCTGTTTGCTTGACGAGCAACGCAACGTCACGAACTTAGGTGGGACCATGCGACTGGGCGCACAGCCATGCGCTCTCACCAAAGACTCCGCTGCTCAAATGGCATACCAATCGGATCTCGTATCGGAACGCCATCGCCATCGCTACGAGTTCAACAATGTCTTTCGAAGTCGGTTCGAAGCCCATGGGATGCGGTTTTCTGGCCAAAGCCCCGATGGAACGCTTGTCGAAATCTTGGAACTCCCCACGCATCCCTTCTTCTTGGCGGTGCAGTTTCACCCCGAGTTTAAAAGCAAGCCGACCAAGTCGCATCCGTTGTTTGCTGCCTTTGTCGGCGCAGCAGTCCAGCGGCGAACAGGCCGCAAGCAGCGCGTGGTGGTTGCTGGCTCCCCCGAGCCGACCGACCATAGCTCCATTGTGTAAAATGTAATCTGCGTCCGGTATCTCTCTCGAATAGGGCTCTCCATGCTTCGTCGCACCTCTCCGCGTCGTTTTTTTCTAATAGGAAGCCTTCTGAGTTGGATCGCCTTAGCCAATGTGGGAACGCTGGGTGCCGACGAGAATGCATCCGGCGAAAATGCCAAAGTCAACGACGGATTCCAAATTTCAGAACAGGACTGGCCGTGGTGGCGCGGGACCCGTCGAAATGGCACAGCGGAGCCCAACCAATCTCCACCGCTGCAATGGGACGAGAACAAAAATATCCAGTGGAAAGCTCCGTTGCCGGGACGCGGTCATGGCTCGCCGACAGTTGTGGGAAACAAGATCTTTTTGCAAACGTCGGACGAGTCCACCGGCGCTCAAATGGTCGTTTGCCTCGAGCGTTCCTCGGGAGCGCAGCTTTGGATGTGCACGGTCCACTCCAGCGGCGGGATGCGAAAGAACAACAAGTCGACGGCCGCGTCGAGCACTCCCGCGTGCGATGGCGAACGCATCTATGTCAACTTTCCCAACAACGGCTCGCTGATCACAACTGCCATCGGTCTGGATGGGCGACAGGTTTGGCAAAAAAAGATTTGCGACTATGTCGAACATCAGGGCTACGGCTCCTCGCCAGCGCTCTATCAATCGCTCGTCATTGTTTCCTGCGATAACAAAGCGGGTGGCGCCGTGTCGGGACTAGACCGAGCAACAGGCCAAGTCGTCTGGACTCGCGAACGCCCTAAATTGCCAAACTACCCGTCCCCCATTTTGCTGCGTATCGACAACAAAGATCAACTCATCATGACCGGCTGCGATTTGGTATCGAGCTTCGACCCGTTAACCGGCAACACCCTTTGGGAAGTACCCGGCGCCACTACCGAATGCGTCACTTCCACCGTCACCGATGGCAAACGAGTATTTACGAGCGGGGGTTACCCCAAAAATCACGTCTCCGCGGTACGGGCAGACGGATCGGGAAAATTGGAGTGGGAAAATGAAAGCCGTGTCTACGTACCGTCGCTTTTGGTCCACCAAGGGAACCTATACGGCGTGTTGGATTCCGGAGTCGCCATCTGTTGGTCCTCCGAAACCGGTAAAGAGCTTTGGAAATCGCGACTGGGCGGAACGTTCTCCTCGTCCCCTGTCCTGGTTGGAAACAAAATCTACGCAACCAATGAATCGGGCGACACGTTTGTCTATCGCGTCAGCCCCACCGAGTATGTGGAACTTGGGAAGAACCATTTAGGCGACCAAGTCCTATCGACCATGGTGATTTGCGACAGCCGAATCTACTACCGCGCGGCCAGTCTCAGCGGCCAGGATCGAAGCGAATTCCTTTATTGCATTGGCCTTCCCGAAGCCTCCAACAAGAATTGAGTACGTCATGGCACAAGCGATAGTGGACCCGGAACAGCTTCGCAACTTTGCGATGCAACTCAAACGATTCTCCGGTTTGCTCGCAGACGCGTCGGGCAAACTGTCGCAACAAATGCAACAGCTCGCAACGTCTTGGCGCGATCAAGAGCACGTCAAATTTGCCGCCGATTTCGAGCAAGAAATGAAACAATTGGTTCGATTGATCGAGACCAGCGAGCGGCATGTTCCTTACCTGATGCGCAAAGCCGAACTCATCGAGGAGTACCAACGCGGCAATGGCTGACGCGAACGTAAAGAGCTTGGCTGCGGTTGAGACGTTTGCCGATTCGGTCGCAAAATTGCGGCACGATTCCAGCAAACAAATCGACGAGATCCGACAGCAACTTCAACGCGTCTCCGCGTGGCTCGAAAAGGAGCTTCCCGACTATTGGTCCAACGAAAAGCGGATCGCAGAGCGACGTTGGACCGAGGCTCGCGAGGAGTTGTTGCGATGTACGGCCAAGTCGAGATCGGAAGATGAAAGTTCCTGCTCGGTTCAACGAAAAATGCTTCGCAAGGCGACGGAAAGGCTAACGCTGTGCGAAGATCGAATGCGAACGATCCCAACCTGCTTGATGCAATGGAACCAATTTCTCCAAGAAATCGCCAACGATGTCCGCCAAGTAGACGACCTCGCGGAGTCCACACTGCTGAACGCTTGGACTCGATTGCAATCCACTCTTGAAACACTCAAAAAGTACGCCAATCCAGGGTGACTCCACACAGAGTGGACTTTTCGATAGGGGTGTGCCGTTGCCTGCTTGCGGTGGTTTCTCGGGTTTGTCGTGCGGTGGACGCTACTTTCGCGGAGCGAATGGCGACTAAACAAAGTCGCCTTTCGCACCGCGAAAGTTGCGTGATTGCTGA
>JANODW010000566.1:0-3563 GCA_031412875.1 Pirellula sp.
GCCAGACGCGACCCTTCGGGGAGTGGTCCAGAGCGATCCTGACGGTACGCGATTGGTATTGGAACTGGATTGGGATCGCGGGACCCAGGCGGTCCCGTTGTCGTTGGTCGGCTGGATCGATACAGATCCCGTCGCTTCGAAAGAAACAACCGCAGCGGCAGCGCAAGCAGAACTGCAGTCGGTACCAAGCTTGGATGCACTTGCCCAAAACGGACGAACACAATGATGCACCGAATGTTTTCACCTAACCACCGAAAAGGTTCGACCCTGATCGAACTCGTTCTAAGCCTGACTGCTGGCAGCGCAGTTATGTTGCTTGCGATTTCCCTGGTACACCAAACCATTTCCGTTACCGAAATCGCAAAGCATCGCTCGGACGACAGCCGAACATTGGATCGACTGGCACAATCCTTTCGCCGCGATGTTCACTTGGCGAGCAAGGTCGATTTGGCCGACGCTGACACGTTGGTAATTGAAAGTTTTGAGGGTTCGATCGTAACTTACAATGTGCGTGGACGCACGATTGTTCGCGAGAGAGAGACGGGGAAAGACGGCAAAGAATTCGAACGCTTTTCGCTCGGCCGCAACGAATCGCTACGCCTCGAATTGCTTGCGGAGCCGGACCGCGCTCGGCTCGTTGTGCAAAGCGACACAGGTATTCCAAAGAGGCCCTATAAACCTGACTTGATTGCCGAGGCGATGGTAGGGCGATGGAAGGCTCTCGAGCAATCCGCCAAGGAGGCACCATGAAGCGAACATCCTGGAAACCGAAACACAAATCGGGCGCGGTTTTGATTTGCGTACTGGCCTGTTTAGGCATCGTCATTGCGATGGTGATGAGTACGGTTCAGTCGTCTCTCCGCGGACGCCTGGCCGCTCGCCAGCAGAAACAGCTTCTCCAGACAGAGCTTCTGTGCGAAGCGGGTGTAAAACGGGCGGTCCAACAGTTCGCAAAATCCAATGCGTATCGAGGCGAAACTTGGGCACCCAAATCCGCTATCGAATCGTTTCGATGGGCGACTGTCGAAATCAAAATCGCACCCACGCCGGAGAACAGCGAATCATTGACCATCGACGTGGTGGCTTCGCTGGCCTCTGCCGCCGATAGCAACGACCGAATGCAACGCACTCACTCATTTACTATCGATTTACCAACCTCTGCATCGGAGCAGAAAGAATGATCCACCCCCTTGGCCCAACTTTTTTCAGGAAGCATTTCATGCGCAGCAACGATCCTATTACAAAGCGATCCTTTCCCTCGGCAGGACCTCATCGGAGTGGTAACACCGCGTTTACGTTGGTGGAACTTCTCGTGGTCATCGCGATCATTGGAATTCTCGTCGGACTGCTTTTGCCTGCGGTTCAAGCAGCGCGAGAGGCAGCCAGAAGATGTCAGTGCACAAATAACCTAGCTCAATTGGCGCTTGCGATTCACACGCATGAATTCAATGCCGAGCACCTGCCATCGGGGGTTACCAGTGCAAACGGTCCCATTCGCAATGAGCCGATTGGACAACACGTTAGCTGGCTCGTTCAGATATTGCCACAGATGGAGCAAACAAGCCTCTTCCATCATTTCGACCAAGAAGCGGGCGCGTATGCTGACACCAATCAAAGAGTGCGGTTGTCGAGAGTTCCTTCGTTCGTATGTCCCTCCTCACCGTTCAGCCCATCGGACGACCATGAAGCACCAGGAATCAGCAATTACGCGGGTTGTTATCATGACACCGAAGCACCCATCGATAGCACCAACAACGGTTTGTTGTTTTTGAACAGCCGGCTCCGGTTTAGTCAAATACTCGATGGATCATCGCAAACGATTTTGATAGGGGAAAAACTATCTAGCCAAGGGGAGTTGGGATGGGTTTCGGGTACTCGTGCGACGTTGCGGAACACCGGTTTATTCCCCCCA
Organism: Pirellula sp.; assembly: GCA_031412875.1. GTDB lineage: Bacteria > Planctomycetota > Planctomycetia > Pirellulales > Pirellulaceae > JBKCUI01. Next base: position 1,913 of record JANODW010000566.1, read on the forward strand.
CCAGCCCCCACTCTGAAATCGAATCTGCCAGTGCCTCAAACCGAAGAGAACCAAGGGTCGTTGTTAGTGGGTGGCTTTGGTAGTTTCCATACCGGTGGTGCAAACTTCGCCATGGGAGACGGCTCGGTACGATTCTTCTCAAACAGCGTTAAAGAGGGATTGCTTAAGCAGCTTGGAAATCGGGCAGATGGCGAGATCTTAGTAGGCGAGTTCTAACACGTAAATGCATTTACGTTAGCGATACGGCGCAAGCCGTCCGGCCACTACCCAAACGAAGAATCACTTCGATTTCAGCCGCGACACCGCAGGGCGCGCGCCCAACCTCTAACAAGCCAACTGCGACATGATTTACGGTTTAATCGCTAAGATCGCGTCCAGTGGGACTTGGGTTCGGTACCCTTGCACGGAACGAAATCCTGCTTCCTCAAGCAATGCAGCATACTCGGTCAACGTTCGTTCGCGTCCCTCGGTGCACACGATCATGTTCAAGCTTTGCATGAGGGCCCAACGGGGACCGCTCCGGTCCTCCCATACTATCTTTTCGCCGATCAACAACCCGCCACCCGGCGGTAGCGCCTCGTAAATGCGCTTCAGCAACGTTCGGATTTTGGCTTCACTCCAGTCGTGGAGAATGCGACCGAGCGCATAGAGATCGGCTTGGGGAAGAGCGTCCACAAAAAAATCACCACCCTGCACGTCGAGACGATCGGAAACGCCTGACGAGGAAACCATGCTTTTTGCAAGTTCTAACGCATGGGGAAGATCGAACACGATTCCGCGCATGGCTGCATATCGCTGGCAAGCCGCGATGGCCAAATGCCCTGTTGCGCCACCCAAGTCCACGAGGATACGAAACCGAGACAGATCGAATGCGTTGACGACATGAGGTGAAGTGATTAAACCGAAACCATGCATGCCCATCAGGAACTCCTTCATCGCCTCGTCGGTTCGGAAGAAGTGCGAAAATATCGGTCCATCAAAGTCAAAGGTCTGCTTCCATCGATGCGATCCTTCCCGAATCGCATCTTCTAGGTTGGCCCACATTTTCCACATGACTCGATTGGAGTAGTGGATGTAACCTGTCATCCGCGAAGGGCTATCGTGCGTCAAATAAACTTGTGCAACGGGTGAATTGACGTAGTGCATTTCATTTCGGGTCAGCAGCCCAAATGCGACGCAACTGTCGAGCAATGTCATCAGTGCGGTGAGATCGCAACCAAGCTCTTGCGCGAGGGAGTCGATTTGCCTAGGGACACGAAGAGCATCGAACACTCCTAATTCGACGGCCGCAAACATGGTCTTGGATCTACGAAACGCCTCCAGCAAATCTAGAACGATGCTGGGGTCGGGAGGAGAAAGGTCTTTGAATTGCATTTCTGAATGGATTCCGAACGTGTAGGACGATGGTTGCGTGCGTCGCAAGTGTAGCATATTCTGTCATGCGTTCGCAGGATCAGTCATTGTGATCGTCCAGCCCAAACGGTATCGCATTGAACTCGATAGGGTGCTTCCCCGCCCCCACTTTTTGTCCGGCTTCGATTCCGTAGTGAACGGCTCGGATTGCATGGTCGACCGTCCATTTGAGCTCGCGACCGGTTGCCAAACCAGCGACGATAGCAGCGGACAGTACACAACCGGTACCGTGCGTGTT
>JANODW010000567.1:0-2794 GCA_031412875.1 Pirellula sp.
AAGAGGACCGATGACGTGCTCCTCACGACACCACCACCAAAAGAATTCGATCACTGCAGCTAACCAAGCAGAAACGAGAAGGATCAAAAGACGCTTCTCACGGAAATCTAAAACATCGATCAAAACGTCAGAGATGGAGGAGGTAGGAACCCGAAAGGAAGGATCGACTTTTGGCGGATCAGATTCACATGTGAAAGTAATGTGGTCATTGCCATAAATGTTATCCATATCGATTATATTCGTTGTTATTGAAAGCGTTCGGGAGGATCAAAATGGCAGCTTGAATTTTCTTGGGAACTTATAGAATCGGCGTCAATTGTTTTTGACGCATAGCCGGCTACCAGTATTAGTCGCTAAGTAACGTACAGAAGACACGCTCACGTTTTTGACGCTGCATTTGATCCCAACGGCCCGACCTCTGGCATTAGGACGAATTCGCCGGAACAATCCACGGGCGGGTTCACAGTATAAGGAAGACAGCCAAGTGACAAAGCTGCCGAGAATGTGAACGTGGAAAGCTAACTATATAACCGGTGTCGAACCAAGCCCCAACAAGTAATCGCTTCGCTTGCAATACAATCTGCAAAATCGCAACGCACCGAAGATAGTCGATGCAAATGAGGATTGCAAGCGAGTTCCTATTCAACGAAAATATCATCTATCGCTTCAATGATTCGATTGTGTGGGTGGCCACCTGTGGCTCCTGAAATCTCTCGTTATTGGGATTTCCTTTCGCTGCGAGAGTGTTTTGCCCGTTGACTACGCGTGCTCGCGTAAATTCGAATTGGACATCGCTGGTTGGAGTTAATGGGAATGCACCTTGGCCAGTGGCATGATCGGTTTGTTGACCATCCTCCGACTTGACTTTCATCTTCAATGGAAGCGCTGCCCAAGCTTAGGCGCCTTCGTATTCCAGCAGCACCGTCGCGGTAGCTTCAGTTTTCTCGAACGAAGGCCTTTGGGCATCTCCACCGACGACGATCGTAAACAGCCCTATCAAAATATCGTTCATTGGGCCGTGTGGGACACTGGGGTCCGTTTCCTCTTCAAGTTGCCATTCGCTCTTGTACCATCCAAGAGAACATAGTTCGCATTGCTGCAGGTCTTGGATCGCAATGGCACATCTAGCAGCTGGCAGTCGGAGCGAGTTCCCATCGGCTCTCTCGGATAACGCTACTGACAACAACAAGCAATTCCCTTAGAATCTCGTTCATGCAAAGAGATAGGTATTTTGTCGACTTCTCCCTAGAACTCAGAAATTCAAATGCCAACGGAAGATGAACTCAGAAAGCTTGCCCAAAGTGGAAAGCAATTAAAAAAGCTTGGCGGCAATGCCTTCAAGTCGTGGACGACTGCCAAGTCCGCATTCGAGAGCTCGCCGAGTGCCGGTGCGGGTGCGATCGCTCAAGTCTTGAAAATTGAGGGGCAGACGATCGGCACATCCACCGAAGAAATAGACTCGCTCACTGCGAGGGCTGTAAAGCCAAGCTTCAAAGATGCCGATTTCAATAAGCTAAAAAAGAATACTTTCGATCTTCAAAAAGCCATCAAAAGCTGCAAGAAGGCGCTGGCAAAAGACGAATCGAAAGAAGCCAAAGATTTTTTAAAGGCAATCCAGAAAATCAGCACCGAGTGCTTCAGCCTGTTCGCGTTGATCATGGCAAAGCGAAGCCAAGAAAAAGCAATGGACGAAGGTATCATCGATTGGAAGGCTGCGTTGACGGAAGAGGTGATCGGGCAGATTGGTGAACGAACGGCACAGCAAGGGGAATACAAGAAGTTTGAAAAAGATTTCACTGACTTTGTAAAAAAGTATGATCTTGGCTCGGCCGCTGAGAAGTATCCTTTTCGGATTTGGAACGCACTTATTTTTAGCCTTTGTCAGGCAGGTAAAAGCGGCAATGGACTTCCTGGCTGGAAAGCAAAAAACTTAGCGCGAGATTCGGACCAACGTTTTATTATTTCCGTTATTGATAGCGACGCATCAAAAACAGTACGAACGGCTGTGGCGGCACAGGCCATGCTTCAATTGCAGCCATTCATTGCTCATGCGGAAAGGCATTTAGATTTAGTGATTGATAAGTTGAAAAGCGGCGGCAAGGAGTGGGCTTTTTGGTCGGGTACCGGAGCAAAGGATGCTGCAAAGAAAGAAACAAATGGAGTTGTTCTTGAAGGAACCGTCGGGAGTTGGTTTGAAAGTGTATGGAATTTCGAACCGCTTACCAAATCTGCCGTTTTCAAAAAAGCTTCCGGCTTTTCTGGTGAGGGGACCGATACGATTGTATTGTGGAGCGCGATTTCAGAGTTGTTCGCGCGCAAAGCTGCTGAGAATCTAGAGAGTTTTAAATTCAAGGGCTTTGTCGGTCCTGGATCAACTAAGGAGAATACAGTTTTCAATGCCATCGAAAAGCCCGTAATGATTTCCGTTTTGGACGCCAAAGGTAAAGTGGAGCCTGACATCACCTGGTATGTCGTTGACTGCGAAGAGCAAACTCCAGGATCGGGAAGATGGAACTGGACCAAGAAAAAATCCTCCGCGTGCAAAAGCCGCAATGAAGCCCTAAAGGAGGTAAAAGACCGATACGGAAGTTAGTCAACCGAGTGTCCGAACGTGAGTATTATTTGGTCCACGCCCCCCCCTTGCTCGAAACGGCCAAGCCCGTCATACATTCCTGACCTGACCCTGCAAGCGAGAGGCAATGAAAGCAATCGAAATAGCAAGTACCAATCCATGATAGTTCAATACCTAACCGAATACATAACGGCGATGGAGGGCGACGGGCAGAAGATCGCG
>JANODW010000568.1:0-19462 GCA_031412875.1 Pirellula sp.
AACGAACCCTGGTGCCCGTCGCGCAGCTCACCGACCTCCAGGGGAGCACGATGCAAAAAGGGCTTTTCGTTGTGTTGAAGGACAACCCGGCTGCTTCATTGCTCGATCTAGAAGAGTACCAAATCCTCTTCGGACCATCCGACTGCGATGAAAAGGATGCGGCTCCAAAAAAGAAATTGGCCGAACTCGAGATCGCATTCAAGGCAGGAGAGGTTTGCCCCTCTTGCTCCATCGGTGCAAAAAAGCTGACTGAATTGGACCCCAAAGGAAAGTTTGCCACCGTCATCAGCTCCTATGCCGGTCCATTGCTCGAGGGCTGCGGGACCATCAAAAAAGGAGATCTCAAAGTGATCGGCGAGAGCGATGCCGTCCCATTTGTTTCCGCATTTGTCGATAGCTCTCTTTCGCCGGAAGTTCAGAAGATGATTTCGAAAGCGCTGCTCGAAATGAAAGACTCACCGGAGATGCTCAAAGCGATGGAGACGAAACTCGGCTTCGTGTCCTACGCGTCGTCAGAAAATGCGCAGGAAAAAAAAAGCAGCAACTCGATAAAGTAAGCGCCGATCAAGACAATCTCACTCTATTAACAACCGGCCACGATTGGTCTCAATGGCGCGGGGCCGCTGGGGATGCACACGGACACGGGTTGCCAACGAAGTGGGTCGCGCCCCGTCGACTATGGCGCCACCCCCTGCCCGCCCAAGGGATAGGCGGCGTTGCCGCAACCCAGGAGTTTGTCGTCGTTTCATCTCGCGATTCCAACGACAAGATGGATTGGTTTGAAGTGCTCGATGCAGAGTCTGGCATCTCACTGTTTAAATTGACCTACCCGTCCGAATCGGAGTTGGATTACGGAAACTCCCCGCGAGTGACTCCCTTGATTGTCGATTCGAAAGCGTATTGCTTGGGTGCTCAAGGGCAATTGCATTGCCTCGATCTGGAGTCCGGAAAAGTCCTTTGGAAACAGCATCTAGTCGAGGACTTGGGTGGCAAGTTGCCGCAGTGGGGGTACGCGGTATCGCCCATACTCGTCGATCAAAAACTGATTGTTCAGCCTGGAGGATTGGAAGCGAGTTGGGTGGCGCTCCATCCAGAGAGCGGGCAGGTACTGTGGAAGTCTAAAGGTCGTCCGGCAGCTTATGCCTCTCCGATTGCAATCGTCTATCAAGGAAAAAAACAGTTGATTGGCTACGACTCTATTTCGTTGGGGGGATGGTCCCCGGACGATGGCAAGCGCCTCTGGGAAATGAAACCGGAAGTCCCAAAAGACTTCAATGTTCCGGTTCCGATTCTCATACAAAACAAGCTTTGCGTCGTCACCGAAAACAATGGAGCAAGGGTCTACTCGTTCGAATCAATAGAGCAGACTAACGATCGATCCTCAGGGAATAGCGTTGACTATTCCTTGAAACAGGAGGCCGTTTCGGACTTGCTCGGCGGTGACTCGCATTCACCCGTCCGAGTAGGCAACTGGATGGTAGGTGTCGATCGCGATCTGGTGGTGCTCGATCCCTTGGACCAACTAAACGAAGTCGCTCGCTTTTCGGACCCTGCATTGCAAAAGCACTGCTCGCTGTTGGTGGATGGCGATCGCGTTTGGGTTTGCACGGGCAACGGAACACAAATCCTGGTGCGCATCGATAGCCATGGGATTCAGGAACTCGGGCGTTTCCAACCCTTGCAAGAACAAGGCGAGATATTCTCTTATCCGGCTCTGTGCGATGGGGTACTGTATCTGCGAGGCCCAACGTGGCTGGATGCGTATGCGATCCGAGAGGAAAACGACCTTCCGTGAAGGGAGCAAACGAGGACCATCGCATCGGTTCCGAACAGGCGCCATGGTACGATATACTTGGGTTGCTCATGCAGCCGAGGCGCCTGGGAAGCGAACCGCTGGCCGCTGGACGCCCGGGTACTCTCAATAAAAACGGAACATCAAAAAGGAGTCGAACGTGTTTGGTCGCAAAGGGGTAACGCGAGTAGAGTCGATCGAATCCCAAGAACCTACGACTTCGAACCCGGAGGAGGGATTCTCTTTGGAGGAACTCGGATCTGCTTACGCGTTAGCCATCGAGCAAGCGTCCGGCGAGGTTCGCAGCCCAGGCGATTCAGCACCCGGCTTGGCCGCAGGCTCCGATGCCGATTTGCCAGCCGAACCCGCACAGGAAGAGTGGTTGGACCCGCCCGATGCAACGGAAACGGATGGAGTGCCCGTAACGCCTGAAGCCATTTTGGAGGCGATTCTATTTTTGGGAACAAGCAATAATCAACCACTCGCGAGCGACAAACTGCTTGAACTTTTTCGTGGGATGTCCTCCGCCGAGCTTGAGGATACCGTCGATGCGCTCAATGCGATGTACCGCCAAAACGAACGCGCCATGATGATCGTTAGAGAATCCGGAGGATTCCGTATGCAGCTTGTTCCCGAACTGCATTTGGTACGGGATCGTTTCTACGGCAAAATCAAAGAGACCCAGCTTACCCAAAGCGCGATCGACTGCCTATCTCTTGTTGCCTACCAACCGGGAATCACTCGCGACGAACTCGAGTTACAATGGAATCAGCCAGCAACGAGCATGCTCAGCACACTCGTTCGAAAAGGACTCCTGAAGGTCGAAACGGAACCATCGACAGAGGGAAACGGCGGTCCCACGCGGTACTACACGACCGATCGGTTTCTCGAGATCATCGGTCTCGAATCCCTTGCGGATCTGCCTTTGTCCGAAGATATATAGCCGAGCGCAAACCACGCCTGACACCCTTTGTTCCTTTGCCGATCCAGCGATAAGCTCGTTCGATCCTGTTCCTCCCCTCTCACCAGATTGCCGTACTATGCTTGTTCGATTGATTGTTCGACGTACCCTTTTTTGCACATTCTTTTTTGCAACTTTTTTACTAGGTGGAACCTTGACCATCCATGCACAAACACCCAAGCGAACGCTGGGGACGATCGAGAGGTTTGACAGTCAATTGGACAGCCTCCTAGCGTCGGATGCCAAGCTGGAAATTTTGGCGGACGGCTTCACATGGACCGAAGGTCCCCTTTGGATGGGAGATGCAAGCAATGGGTATTTGTTGTTTTCGGACATTCCAAGAAACTCAACGTTCAAGTGGTCGGCTCGCGACGGTGTCCAACTGTTTATGAATCCGTCGGGCTATACCGGCGTGACGTACTATGGGTTGGAACCTGGTAGCAACGGATTGCTCAAGGATAGCGATGGCAATTTGGTATCCTGCGAGCACGGCGATCGACGTGTGAGTGTGCTGACTCCGGGTGGAGGCAAGCGGACATTGGCGGACAACTATCAAGGCAAACGGCTGAACAGCCCTAACGATGGTGTTCTCAAAAGCAATGGCGACATCTATTTCACCGACCCTCCCTACGGACTGCCGATGCGAGAAAACGATCCTCGCCGAGAACTGGATCACTATGGCGTGTACCGGATTTCAAAGAAGGATGGTTCCCTCACTTTGCTAACCACCGAATTGCAACGCCCCAATGGCATCGGGTTCTCTCCGGACGAGACGACACTGTACGTTGCCCAGAGCGATCCCAAACGAGCGATTTGGATGAGCTTTGCCGTCGCAGCCGATGGCACGATTGGCAAGGGAACCGTCTTTTATGACGCGACCGCCGAGGTAGGTAAGTTGCCAGGACTGCCCGACGGTCTATCCGTCGACACGCAAGGAAACCTTTGGGCCAGCGGTCCGGGTGGCATCTGGATTTTCAACAAGCAAGGGAAGTTGTTGGGCAGGATCAACACGGGCGAAAGAACAAGCAATTGTGGTTTTGGAGAAGACGGCACGACCCTCTTCGTGACCGCCGACAGCTACCTTTGCAGAATAACGACCAAATCCAAGGGACTGTAGTTTGCGATGATCATGGCGGTTGGCGCTGGCACCGTAGGATGGGACCTTTGTCCCGTCCGTTTGTTCGTTCGGGACAATGGTCCCAAACTACGGCTCGCCTAAGCGAGTCGGCAAACCCAATCATTAGTCTTTCGGTTTGTCTGGGGTCGCAGGCTTCTCGGCGGCAGCTTTGTCGGCAGCAGCTTTGTCGGCAGCAGCTTTGTCGGCGGCTGCCTTCTCTGCGGCGGCTTTCTTTTCTGCTTCGGCTTTCTTTTCTATTGCAGCTCGTTCGGCAGCAAGTTTTTAGGCAGCTTTCTTTTCTTCAGCGGCTTTCTCTGCGGCAGCTTTTTCGGCTGCTGCTTTTTCTTCAGCCGCTTTACGCTCTGCCTTTTTCGTCTCGGCGTCTTTGGCAACGTATTGAAGCTGTCCCACGCTTTGCAGGATGGATGGTCCGAGTGAGCGGGTTGCAACAACGATGCGATCGCTATTGATTGCGAGTACGCCCCAGGAGCCTTTGGGTCCTGCAGCCCAATCCAAAAGCTTCTTCGGATCGGCTTCGGAGGATCGCTTGACTTGCCCACGCATGGAGACGGCGACCAACCCGCCACCGGGGAGAGTAGCCAGCGAGGTTACCCAGTCGTTGAGCTTAGCGATTTCCACTGGCTCTCCGTCGGCTGCGACCCGCTTGACGGTTCCATCCGCGCTACCAACCCACAGCAGTTGGTTGTTGCCGTAGACGACGGACCAAAGAGGCTGCGAACCGACAGCCACTTCCCTTACCGATTCGAGCGACGGCCATTTTACCAAATGGAGCTTTCCCGACCCGGTTGCGATCGCCAGAGTTTCTCCGTTGGGGCTGAATGCCATCGACATGATTTGACCGCTTGCCAGTTCACGGCTTGCAATGGCTTTGGCTTCGCCGATGGACCAAGCGAATAGGGTTCCGGATTCATTGCCTGCAGCGAGATGCTTGGAATCGGTCGCAAACGCAATGGCTCTGGTCCAGTTCACGAAGGCCTTGGGGAAGTGCTTGGTTTCACCGCTGGCGACCGCGTGGATTGCCAAGCTGCCTTGGTAGTCTGTTGAACCCAGAGTGGCTTTGTCAGGGCTGGTCGCTACGGCCCACACAGCGGCCGGTTGTTTGTAGAGTTCCTTCGCTTCGTCGGGATTTTCGCTCGAGAACTTGGCAACCGATCCTTCGCGATGGGGCATTCCTGTTGCGAGCGAGGCGTAGAGGTTGCTGTCGCTTCCCGGGGCGAGGCTGGTAACCCAGCGATCGAACCAAAGCCATTCGACCGGCTCGTCCGCTCGCAGTATCGCCGTCGCAGACGCTACCCCCAACACGATTGCCAGTATCAAGCAGCTTTGTCGAACAGTCGTAAAGAAGGATGGCATACTCATAGAAGGAACTCCCGTTTGTGTTGCTCGGCGTTGGAAAGGCGATGTCTATTGTACTTGGCACAAACCACTCTGCAAAAACATAGGCTTGCGGAGAGGCTTTACTTGGAGTCTTTGCTATCGGCATCGAATAGGTGCGACTTGTCGTCGAGGGGACGAATCCATACGCTGCGATAACGGACAGGGCTCTGGTGATCTTGCAGGTAGAGCGGCCCCGCCTCGGTGCGTTTGAGGCTCTCTAGAATCTTTTTTGTGTAAGGCGTCGCGCGGTAGACATAAGGAGTGTAGGGGGACCGAGGCTCGGTGAAAGAAACATTGTTTTGCACCAACACGCCATTCAGTATCGAAGTGATATTGCCCGGTTCGACAATTTTCCCGTCTCGATAGCGAGGGGCACGATAAATGACATCGTACGTCTGCCATTCTCCGGTCGGGCGACCAGCATTGACCAGCGGCAATTCATAACGGTAGAGAGACCCAATCACTTCTTTGCTGGGCTGGGTGGAACCGGCGGTGTTTGAAATTTGCATTTCATAGTGGCCATGAATGTACAAACCACTATTCCCATTGGATTGCTTGGGAACCGCGAACTCGGCATGGATCTGCGCATCTCGGAAGTGCAACTTGGAAACAATGAATCCCGTCCCAACGGTCAGCGCGCCGTCGTTCACCGGCCAAGTGCTTGGCTTGCCGTCCACTCCTAAAAATGCGTCCGATTTTCCGCCGTCTTTTGCGCCGTCAAAAAGCACGATGGCATCCGACGGCGGTTTGCCGGCAGTTGCATCCACCACTTTGATCGGAGCCTGCGGAGCATCCGTATCCTGTGCTTGCGAAGAGGTTGCCAAACAAGTTGCCAGCAAGATCGATGGACCTAGTGTGGAACGCAATAGAACTCGGTGAAAGCATTGAAACATGATGCGTCTTATGGCTGCCATTGGAGAGTTGGGAAGCGGGATCGCGATAGCGGAGATCGTTATCGCAGAGTTTGGAATTATCATTTTAAACCAATCGTTGGCGCTAGGGTACAGAGCGATACTCCTTTTCATGGCCGTTCGATGGGATTGCAACTTGGTACGTCTTCCCGTCCGGTGCGACGGTCAGTCGGATAGGTTCCGCGTTGCATTGGGTTGCTTGATTTGCAATGTAATCGTCCGGCACATTATTGACCGAGCCATCATCGCGAAGGTTTTTGTGCATTTGATAGACGGCTTCGATGCTCGGCGTCTCCTTGAGAGTCGAAAACATCATCGGCATGCAACCCTTGGTAGTGCCGTTGTTGATGATGGCAACGTGCGGCTCAATGGATCGAATCAAAACGGTATTGTTGCTCTGATCGAGGCCGTGGTGACTCGCTTGAAAAACGTCAACTTTGCCGACTCGATTCTGTGGGCAAACCAGATCGAATTCACTGTTCCATGTCAAATCGCCCGTATTGAGAAAATCGAAATCGCCGAAGCGGACAAGCATGACGACGCTGTTCGCATTGTCCGAGTTGTCCAGCGGGCGTTGCTGTGCGGACTGGCAACCGGGATTGGCGGGCGTGGCCGCGTCCACTTCAATGAATTTTTGTCGAGCTCCTAGGCATCGCATGGACAGCGCAGGCTGGCCCGGCTCTTGTTTGAGTGCAATGGAGTCGCCGGCCGAAATGGTTCGTCGGGCCGTCGCGGGAAATTCATAATACTCGGGGTCCGCCTTCTCACGTTGTCCCTCAAAGCTTCCGTTGTCCCACACCGTTCCGATGGGCAATAGTTTGGCTAACGTCGATGCGCCCCCAAAATGGTCGCGATGGTAGTGCGTCGTGATCAAATGATCGATGCGTTTCAAGCCAGCCTCCTTGGTTGCCACCTTCGCAATGCGATCGGCGTCCCGGTATCCCGGGTTTCCAGAATCGATCAACACCGACTCGCCAGCCGGGGACACGATCAACGTCGCCGCTCCGCCCTCGACATCGATCCAGAAAATGCGCAAGCCCTGATTGGCTGCCTGCAGCCCAATCGCATAAGATGCCACGAGGATCCAGCCAAAGCGAAGGGTTAGCAAAAGAGAGCCCACTTGTGTCAGCATAAGGAATTCCTCTAAAGACATGGATCGTCGAAACGTCCTGGATTGTCCAAGCATCCCTGGCCATTGTATTCACAACCCTCAGGACGCGGGCGGGTGCCACGCATTTTGTAAAGCGTAACCCCAGGATTCGAAGTGCAGGCAACAATACCGTCTCAATTGATTTTTTTGACAATATGGATTAAAGTCTAGGAAAAGTTGGCTCCATCTGCTCGCTCACAACGATATAGTGAGTGGCTCGACTCCCACCACAATGCCTACCTGTCCAACCATCCCACCCAGAGACTACGTGGACGGCTCGTTCCTACTCGGACCGCAAATCGTTTCAATAGTCTACCTCCTAGTTGCAGAAACCATACATCATGTCCACGGTGGAACACCGATCTGACATTTCCAGCAGCCGCAATCCTTGGCCAAGGTCCGTCAAGCACACACGGACATGGGTCATCACCATCGGCTTGGTATCGATTTCGTTGATCGCGTGGAGCTGGAAAAAACAGCATCCTGGGAGCGCAACGGCGTCGGGATTGGCTGTCTGGCAAGAAGTCGATCGGTCGGATCTGGAAGTCGTGGTATTGGAGCGTGGGAACTTAGAAAGCCAGACCAATGTGGAGCTGCTTTGCGAAGTGGAAGATGTTCGCAAAGACAACATCAATGGAACCACTGTCTTGTGGATGATTCCCAACGGTGCCTCGGTTCAAAAAGGGGATTTGGTCCTCGAATTGGACTCCAATCCCATGCAGGAAGCGTTGGACGATCAAGTGCTGTATACCGAGAATGCGATTGCTGAAAAGATCCAAGCAGAAGCCAACTTAAAAAACCAGCTAACGATGAATTTGACAGCCAAAGCGGAGTCTGAACTGCTGATCAAATTGGCCGAGTTGGAACTGGAAATGTATGTCGACAAGGACAACGGTACACAGAAACTATCGACCGACGCCAACCGGCGCCGAATCGATGACGTCAACAACGATATTCTCGCAGCGCAAGCGACGATGGCGCTGCGGCGCGAGGAGCAACGCGGCGTCGAGTCGCTTTTCAAGCTCGGGTATGCGACTCGCAATGAGGTCCGTCGGATAGAACTGACATACCTGCAGGCCGAAGGTCAATTCGCTGCCAAACTCAATCAGCTTCAAACCGAGGTCTCCACCCTCAAAAAGATGCAAGTCTACGAGCAGCGGAAAGACCTGCTAAGCCTGGAAGGCAAAGTGGCAACGGCTAAACGCGGGCTCGAGCAAGTATTGCGTAACAACGAGGCTCGGCTGGCCCAAGTGCATGCGCTCATGCGTGCAAAAGAAGAATCTCTCAAAAAAGAAGAAGAGCGATTGGCACGTTACCAGTCCCAACTCAAAAAGTGCAAAATCTACGCTCCTCAATCGGGCCTGGTCGCTTACCCGAGCAACAAGTCGTCCGAAGTGCGTGAAGGGGTTCCCGTCATTTTTCGCCAGAAGCTTTTGTCGATCCCCAATTTGGATTCGATGCAAGTTGAAACCCGCATCCATGAATCGGCTTTGGACCAAGTCCGCAGCGGGCTTTCAGTCCGTGTTTCGGTGGACGCCTTTCCAAATCATCAATACCGTGGAACGGTCAAATCCGTCGCCGTCCTTCCTGAGCAGAATAGCTGGTCCGGCAACGACACCAAAGTTTATCAAACAATCGTAACGATCGATGAAAAAGTGGAGGGGCTCAAGCCCGGAATGACGGCCGTTTCGGAAATCCTTGTCGATTCGGTCCCGGACGTTGTGACCGTTCCTCTGCACGCTGTCGTTAAACATGACGAAAAGACCTACGTCATCGTTCGCGATGAGTCGAATCGACCGCATGCGCGTTCTGTCGAACTTGGGCAAACCAACGATACCAAAGCGAGTATTCAAAGCGGTTTGTCCGAGGGAGAGACCATTGCTCTGAATGCCCAGGAATTGGCGGAAGCAGTGTTTACAGAAATTGATCCCGCGGTCCCGGCTTCTTAGAGAGCGAAATCTTGTGCTGGTTGCAACGTTCTGTTTAGCGATTCGCAATTTGCTGCTTCATAAATTGCGCAGCGTCCTCACGTTGCTTGGAACGATCTTGGGGGTCGCTTCTGTTATCGCCATGCTATCGATCGGCGAAGGCTCTAAGCAAGAGGCCCTCGAACAGATTCGTCGCTTGGGAGCTGCGAACGTCATCGTGCGCAGCATCAAACCCCAGCCCAATAGCGAGGTCTCCGCAGGGACTTCAACGAATGTCCTTTCCTATGGATTGACTTACGCAGACCTTCGCATGTTCGACGAGTTTGGACGCCAGGGTTGTACCGTCGTGCCCTCGGTCATTCACAAGAAGAACCTGCAACATGGCAAACGGCACGTCAACTCCGCAAGAGTCATCGGCACCACCGAATCGCTCCCCAAGGTAAAGGACATGAGGATTCATGGTCGATTCTTTGGTGAGGAAGACGTTCGAACATCTACCAACGTGATCGTTTTGGGAAACGGTATCGCCAAAGAAGTATTCGGTTTTGAAGATCCGCTCGGGCAGTCCTTGTTGGTGGGGGACGACGCCTATCGAGTGATCGGCGTGATCGGAGGCCAGGACAACGATCTCTTTGTTCCCATCACATCGGCGCAGAATCGAATGGGAATTGTACAGCGTCTCGTTGAAACAGGTTCTCGCCAGTACGTCCGCATCGAGTTGAGCGAAATCACGGTGGAGTTTCCCACGCAAGACCAAGTTCGGCCCTATGCCTCCATCATTCGAACGATGCTCGCTCAAAATCATGCCGGCAAGAAGGACTATGAAATACAAGTCCCACTCGAACTCTTGAATCAGGCGGAGCGAGAAAAGCGGTTGTGGAATTTGGTGTTGGGTTCGATCGCAGGAATCTCATTGCTGGTCGGCGGGATAGGCATCATGAACATTATGCTTGCCACCGTGACCGAGCGAACTCGCGAGATTGGAATCCGCCGAGCCATCGGTGCCAAACGACGGCATATCATCCTGCAGTTTTTGATGGAGACCACGGTGCTCAGCACGAGTGGGGGAATCCTGGGAGTGGTGGTGGGTGTGCTGTTGCCGCTGGGCTTTACGTTACTGCTCGGGATTAGAACATCCACGAGTCTTGCGTCCATTGTTATCGCGTTCGGTATCTCTGTGGCGATCGGGATTGTCTTTGGAGTGTACCCCGCTTACAAAGCCTCGAACATGAACCCCATCGAGGCTTTGCGCCATCAATAGAAATTCGATGGGGGTATGCCCAATGGCACCCTCCTTCAATAACGGAACGGCGAAAGCCGTCCGGTGAGAACCTGCAAAAAATCGCAGCGACCTCAGCCCTCACCGCGGAGGCCTACCTCCCCCGGCTAGTCGGAAATGCTCACTTCGGTGCAGAGCACCGAATCAGTTGCTTTTTACTGTTGCAAGCAGCGGCATACGCTTTTGATCCGAGACCACCACGCCGCCCGGTTTCTCAACGGTGATTGCAAAAAGTGTTGGCTTGTCCACTCGCAGCTTTGCTTGAATGGGGATGACCGATTCGCCGGCCGTCGCAATGTTGAACACACCTCCGTCAACCGGCTTTTCGTCTCGCTCCGGGTCGATGATCCAAAGTTGATATTGTTCCTTCGTGGCATCGTTTACAGGAAGCCCCTTGATCGTCATAAATCCTTGTTGGGCAGTGGCGCTCCAGATGACTTCCCCGCGATCCGCTCCGGGGGTTTTCTCGGTCGCAGATTGCCATGAGGATCGGATGAGATCGGGGGCCGATGCCAACAGGGTATCTCGCTGTTGCTGCAAGCTGATGCTGCGCACTGTCGTGCCTGGGAGCGAAATGCTGAGGGCCAATGCGACCGAGGCAGCCACGCAAAGCCAAGCTGCTATTTCTCGAATGCTCATCGAAGAGGGTGCGATGGAAGGTCCAGACGTGCCAGTTGCAGGGCTAGAACGGTCTAAGGCGGTGGCAACGGACGAGAGGGTTGGACCAGCCGAAATACTCGACTCGCTCACCGAGTCTTCAAAAAAACCACTGGCCATATTCTTGAGTCGGATCGTCAATTCCCGGGGCATCGTTTCGGTGGGTACGGCTCCGTGAAAAGTCAAATAAGTGCGAGCGGCTGCTTCCTCGGAACGTTCTACCATGGCCTGAAAAATCTTTTGGTCATAGGATCTAATTTCATGCAATTCCGCTTCGGAAAGGTCTCCCAGAGAAGCCCCTGCGGCAAGTTCTTGCAATCGAAAATCGTTACTTTCCTCTACGATCATGATGCAACTCCTGAACCGGCTATGGAAAACCGCTCCATGCATTGTCGCAGTTGGATAAGTCCCCTTCGGGCAAAGGATTTGACCGATCCCAAAGGCAACTGCATTTCTGCAGAGATCTGCGAGTGTGACTTGCCCTCGTGGATGGACCGGCGAAGGATATCGCGTTGATTGGAAACCAGCGCGTCGAGACAACGGGTCGCTTTGGCCGCCTCGTCGATCATTTCAACTTGCTGCGCGGCCGGTAAAGCAGGTTGCTCGTCGAAGTCCGTCTCAGCGCTGGTCGTCTCCACCATCCGAGCCAACTTTCGATAGCGATCGATCAGCCGCCTGCGGGCGATCATCGTCACAAACGTACTTTCGGCAGACATCGCCGGGTTGAACCGATCCGCTTTTTGCCACAACTCCAAAAATATCTCTTGCACCGCGTCCTCGGCATCGGTCTGGCTAGGCGAATACCGCCGGGCAAGGGACCAAATGAGATTGCTATAGCGTTCGATGCAAAAATCAAGAGAACCAGGCTCCCGCCGCGCGACTTGCGCGAGGACGGATTCGATCGACTGCGAAGGTGATTCATCCACTTCTAGCATTACAAACCTACTGCTCCACGCATAAAAAAGCGACACGAAGACCCTACCGAGTCTCTAGTATACGTTGATTACAGCTTCCTGGATGCAATTTTTGCTAGCCAGAATAACTTCAGTTTTTTTCGTTTAAGGCTACAGGCGGGCTGAAACATGCCAGCCGTAGTTTGGGACCATTGTCCCGAACGGATGAACGTGTCCCAAACGGATGAACGGACGGGACAATGGTCCCATCCTGCGGTAAGCCGATCGCCATAACGGCAGGGCCAGCGGGCGGATTCCGAGGACTATGTGGCCAGCCACAATTATGGGTATCGAGAAAGCGGTCCCATTGATTAGAATTCACTCTTCCTTTCGCCAAAAAAAGAATTCGACGAATCAAATTTGGAAATTAAAAATGGATCATGCCGAGGCTCACTTGGTGGTCGGAATTCGGTTATCGGATGATTGCATAGACACATTTTGCCGTTTGCTTGACTACTGGGGAGACTTGCAAAAGCTTTCCGTCGTTTGCCTGCAGGACTTTGATGAACTTTCCCTGACACCGTGGTTGGATGGAGTCGTTCAGCGAACGCGACAACGAATCGCAATAGCGCGAAACGAAATGGCTATCGAACCGGGTTTGGTTTACGTTTGCCCTCCCAATCATAAAGTGCACGTTCGGGGGGGTACGCTTTGGATGGATGCCATCGTTGAGGAGGGCGAGGGTACCGATCTGGTCGACTACTTTTTTTACTCCTTGGCCGAAGACCTGGGCCCCCACGCCGTGGGGATTGGATTGTCAGGAGCCGATTTGAATCTGCGGTTGGGGCTTCAAACGATTCTAGATCACGGAGGGCTCGCGCTGACGCTCAACGAATCTCTGGATCGATTTGAATCCATAGACATATCTTCGACGGACGGCGACGGATCTGGAACTGTTGGCATGAAGGCACCCGCGATCGAATTCGATCGCATCTTTACTGCGTTAGAGGCTTCCGTGAGGGAGAAGTCGCAGAAGTTGCAGACCGATAAGATCGAACGTGCGATCCCGAAAATTGCCGACTTGATACAAACGGCTACCGACCATCGATTCCACGATTACAAAACGAGTACTTTCATTCGCAGGATCCAGCGGCGAATGCAATTGGTTCGCATTTTGGACGTGGATGCTTATGTCGTGTATCTGCAAGAACGGCCCGAGGAAATCCAATTGTTGTTTCGAGATTTGCTGATCGGTGTAACCGCTTTCTTTCGGGACGCCGAGGCCTTTGCATCGCTTCAAGAAAGGGTCTTGAAGGACTTGATCACCAAACGCGGGTCCAACGAAACGATACGGATGTGGGTGGCTGGTTGTTCTACCGGCGAGGAAGCCTACACGTTGGCGATGCTGTGTGTTGAGGTACTTTCAGCGCTTGAAAACCCGCCGACGGTTCAAATTTTTGCGTCGGATATCGATCGGCGCGCTTTGGCAAAAGCACGTGCAGGATCGTATACCCGCGCGATAGAAAATCATGTATCTGCAGAACGGCTGAATCGCTTTTTCAAGCTGCGAGGTGACCGGTATGAAGTGACATCTGAAATCCGTTCGCTCGTCCTGTTTACGATACACAATGTGATCAGCGATCCTCCTTTCTCTCGCTTGGATCTGATCTCGTGCAGAAATCTCATGATCTACCTGGGAGAAAAATCCAATGAAAAACTAATCCCTCTTTTGCATCACGCGCTGAATTTCGGGGGATATCTGATGCTGGGTCCAAGCGAGAACATCGCGGCCCATGAAACGCTTTTCCAAACGGTCGACGCCAAGCACCGCATTGCGCAGCGGAAAGAAATAGCCAACGGGTTTATCAAAGGACTGGAGTTAGGCAGTGGACGCCTTTCGCAATATCTGCGCAATACACAAGGCTATGGGGAGAGCGTCAATTGGAGCGGCATTCGTAACAAAATTTTGCTCGACGATTTTTTGCCAAAGTCGTGTATTGTCGATGCGTCGGGAAAGATTTTGAACGCATCCGCCAGCATTGAAAAATATTTATCGCTGAAGGAGGGAGATTTCAGAAACGACATCATCGCGATGGCCGCGAGCGGTCTAAAGATTGGCCTGCGAAGCGGTTTGAAAGAGGCGAAAGCAACCTGTCAAAAAGCCCAGGTCGACAACCTCGCGATTCGTGTCCAAGACAAATGGCAGCGAGTCATGCTCACGGTCCTGCCGCTGACGCAAGCGGACGACTTGCACGAAGTTTACATGATTGTTTTTCAGGACATCGGGCCGCTTTACGATCGCGAGGAACTGGAGTCTGCGCGTTTTTCAAATATTCCCGACGCCGACAAAGTGATTTCTCACCTGGAAGCCGAGTTGGAGACCCATCGCAAGGAGCTCGATAGGTCATTGCAGGAGATGGAGGCTACCAACGAAGAGCTGAAGTCGTCCAATGAAGAACTCTTGTCCATGAATGAAGAACTGCATGCCGCCAACGAAGAGTTAGAGACCTCCAGGGAAGAAATCCTCCAAGGGCGAATGGCGAGCGAGCAGGCCCACTCGGACTTGCAAAACCTCATGCGTAGCACTCGGATTGCAACCCTCTTTCTGGACAATCAGCTTCGCATTTGCAACTTCACTCCTGCGATTTCAGAGATCTATGAATTGCTGAGCACGGACGTCGGAAGGCCATTGGATCGCTTTGTACCCAGGGTAGTCGACATGCCGCCATTGCCGGATCCTCAAACTGTGCTATCCGGGAGCCCGATTGAGCACACGGTGCTTGCAGACTCAGGCAAATCCTTCATCCGCCGCATCCTCCCGTACGAGACGCATAACGGCACTGTGGCGGGTATTGTGGTCACCTTTCATGATGTCACCGACCTGCGTGCGAGCGAAGCGAAATTCCAATCGCTAGTGGATGCGTCCGCGCAAATCGTTTGGATTGCCGATGCCCAAGGACGAGCCATCGCCGATTCCCCAAGTTGGAGAGACTTCACAGGACAGTCGTTGGAGCAGTGGATGGGACGCAACGGCATCGAAGCCATTCATCCCGACGATCAAGAAGGTATTCTCCAGCGTTGGGACGCGGCAGTTCAAAGCGGCGAGCCATTGAACCACGAATATCGCCTTTGGCACCGGACCGGAGTTTGGAGATGGACACAGGTGCGCGCGGTGGCTCAGCGCAACGTGGATGGCTCTATCTATCGTTGGGTGGGAATGAATACAGACATAACCGAACGCAAGCGTTGGGAAATCGAACTGCGGGATCGAGAATCTCATTTGCGGCGTGTTATAGACAACACTTTGTATTTCATTGGAGTGCTGGATCTAGACGGAAAGTTGCTTGAGGTGAACGCCGCCGCCCTTTTGGCTTCGGGGGTTCGCCGCGAGGATGTCATCGGCCAAGCGTTCTATGATTGCTATTGGTGGAACTATGGCGACGAATCGGTCGTAAAGCAACTTCAGCAGGCTATTTTCCGAGCAAAACAAGGTGAGACGATCCGATACGATGTTGTCGTACGAATGGCAGACGATTCTCGCATGACCATCGATTTCATGCTGAGTCCCGTGCGGGACGCCGAGGGCCAGATCACGCACCTCATTCCATCGGGAGTGGACATCAGCCAGCGAAAACAAGCGGAACAAGCGTTGATCGAGCGGGCGAATCAACTGGACCTTGCGCTGGAATCGGGGCGGATGGGGATGTACGAATGGGAACCCGACACCGATCGCGTTTTTTGGGACAAGCGGCATTTGGCGCTCACGGGACTACCGCACACGACGATGACCGGTGCTGATTTTCTCAAGCTCGTCCATCCCGACGATGTTGATGGGAACAGAATCGCCATCGAGAAAACCATGCGCGGCGAGGCGGATTACGATACGGAGTTTCGAATCATTCGGACCGATGGTCAAGTGCGATGGATCGCCGCGCACGGAAAGCTGGTGCGATTCGACGATGGGCGGCCAATGCGTTTTGTGGGCTTGAATTGGGATATCACCGAACGCAAACAGTCAGAAACGACGATCAAGTTGAATGAAGCGAGGCTTCGAAACGCGGCCGCCGTGGCAGGATTCGCCATGCTTCACGCCGACTTGGTCCAGGGAGTGGTTACCTTTTCGGCTGAAACGAATCGGCTTGTTGGTCTCCCCGAAGATGAGCCCGTGATTATCCCATTTGGGAAATTGCCAGATTGGATCCACCCCGATGACGAACTCATTTGCGTTGCTTACACCCAAAAGGTAGTCGAGCTGAAAGAAGGGGCTAGCCTCAGTTTGGACCATCGGATCCTGAAGAAAGATGGCGAGATGCGATGGATGCGTCTGCATTCCAAACCGATTTTTACCGGCGAAGGCGAACATCGCAAAGCCACGCAACTAGTCGGTACACTTTTAGACATTACACAACAGCATCAATTTGAGGAGTCGTTGAATGCGGCGCGTCAATTGGCGGAGGCTGCAAACGAGTCCAAGAGTCTTTTTCTCGCGAACATGAGCCATGAAATCCGCACTCCCATGACGGCCATTCTGGGCTTCGCGGAAGTCCTCGAGGAGAATGACCTCCTCAGCGATCCGGCCCAAACGGCCAGCGCCATTCAAACAATCCGCACCAATGCGAATCACTTGCTCGCAGTAATCAACGACATCCTCGACATGTCTAAAATCGAAGCAGGCTGCATGAAGGTTGAGGAAATTGAGATTTCGCCAGCCACGCTCTTGAGCGAGATAGAGACGTTGCTTGGACCGCGCGCCAAAGGAAAGGGACTTGAGCTCAGGTTTGCATTCGATTCCCTGATGCCCGAACGCATCTTTTCGGACCCGACTAGGCTGCGCCAAATATTGCTCAATCTGATTGGCAACGCGATCAAATTTACCGAAATCGGAAGCGTCACCGTTCACACCAGTTTCTATGCTGCGACGAACCGTATTCAATTCCGTGTAGTCGACACGGGGGTTGGGATGACGCTCAAGCAACTCGAAGTCGTTTCGACCTTCCAGGCATTTTCGCAAGCCGACACATCGACTACGCGTCAGTTCGGTGGAACCGGCCTTGGGCTGAGAATATCGAACACCCTCGCCCAACTCTTAGGGGGCTTTATCAATGTCGATTCTAAGCTGGGCAAAGGCAGTGTCTTTACGGTGAATATCGAAGCCAAAGTACCTCAGAACGCAAAGAGCGATGAAGCCACTGAAAATACCCAGTCCATGGCGAGACTTTCCCCCAACGCCGGCGAAGCGAGACCGAACATTCCGCAACCTCTAATCGGCATGAAGATATTGATTGCCGAAGACGGACCAGACAATCAACGGCTCATTTCGTTTCATCTCCGCAAAGCTGGGGCGGTGGTCTCAATCGTTGAAAACGGACTGCTTGCAGCCGAACTGATTGAACAACAAGGGCAATGCTTCGATGTCCTTTTCATGGATATGCAAATGCCTGTCTTGGATGGCTATCAAACCACTCGGCGACTTCGCACAGGAGGCTATACCGGCGTTATCATTGCGCTGACCGCCCATGCCCTAGAAACCGACCGCACCAAGTGCCTCGACGCGGGATGCGACGCGTTTGCGACCAAGCCGATCAGCCGCAGCGAACTGATTTCGCTTGCAGAACAATACGGTCGAGGGAAATGCTCCGTTCCATCGGTTGGCCGTTTCTGCTAGGGTCGCTGGCCCGATTGGCACGCGTTCTGCACTCATTCGTTTCTGTGTGAAGTTTGCCCGCATCCTTAGTTGGCAAGTTCATTCCACACTAGACGAACAAGGAACCTGTGATGAGCGGCTTTATGGACTGTTTTGGGGCTACCGATATTGGGCTTAGACGGCAGTCGAATGAAGATCATTTTTTGATCGCCGACGTTTGCAAATCGGTTCGCGTTCACCAAACGAGCCTGGGTTTGAATCATCAAACCCGATTGTTTGGTAACTCGCAAGGGAAGCTTCTGATGGTTGCCGATGGAATGGGGGGCCATGAATCGGGCGAACGCGCTAGCCAACTCGTTTTGGATACGGTGATCGACTACGTATTAAACAAACTCGATTGGGTCCTGCAAGGCGATCCGCAAACCGAGGAATTCTTCATCAAGCAACTCAAAGAATCCCTGGATTCCTGCCAACATCGGATTGAAAAGGAATCGGTCGGCGTGGATAAAAATCGCCGAATGGGATCGACACTGACCCTGGCCTATGTGGTCTGGCCTCGCGTTTTTGTCATTCATGTCGGGGATAGCCGTTGCTTCCTGTTCCGCAACAATCAGCTCAAACAGCTAACGCGTGACCACACTTTGGCTCAGCTCTACCTCGAGGGTGATCTCGCGAATCGAGATGCTTCCCAAGGAAGTCCGCCAGAGGTCGATCGGGGGCCGATGAGCCATGTGCTTTGGAACGCTATCGGCGGTGGCGCCGAACGCCCCAAACCGGACGCAATGGTCCTCGATCTAGAATTTGGCGACACGTTGTTGCTCTGTTCCGATGGAATGTCCAATGCCGTATCCTCCTCCCTCATTCAACAAACCCTCCAGTCGAAACAAGCGTCTTCGGTCATTTGCGAACGGTTGATCGCCGAGGCGAACAAGGCTGGAGGGGACGACAATATCACCGTGGTCGTGAGTCAGTTCCTCAAAGAAAATTCCGAGGAAACGTTGATCGATGCGGTCGAAGAACCGGCTCGCCTGGAAGCCGATACGGATGAATTCAGGATAGTTTCCAACTCGGCATCGAGAGAACCATTGCAAGTCGATACGCGTTTGAACCAAGGGACATTTGGCAAAGGCTGGTAAATTCCTGCGAAGCTTGGCCCCAAAACGACCGACGTGCGGGATCAAGCACCATCGCGTCCTGTCAGTCCGCTAGCAGGATGTTGTTGGCGTGTCGGTTGCCAAAGGGGCCTCCCCAATGGGAACCGTCGACAGGATTTTTTGCAGTTGGTCGAGTCGAGCAGGTTTGACCAGATGGTGATCGAATCCAGCTTGCAATGCATTGAGCCGATCCGCATTCTGGCCATAACCTGTCAAAGCAATCAGTACTACCTTTTTTAGGGTTGGCTCAAGGCGAATTCGCCGGGCCGCTTCGTAGCCGTTTAGGACGGGCAGTCCGATATCAAGTAAAATCACGTCTGGGGTATGTTCTTTAGCTGCGTCCACAGCCTCCATTCCGTCGTGCGCTGTATAGACCGTATTTCCTAGCGCTCGCAGTAGCATCGAAAAGCTCTGTACGGTATCCAGGTTGTCATCGACCACTAGGACGCGGAGCGGTCTAACCGGTCGTTGCATCGCCGGTACAGTCGCTTGCTTTTATAATTATTCATCCGCTGCCAAAAAGGGGATTAGAACAAAGAACTCGCTCCCATTTCCGAAGTAGCGAATCGCTTCGACGG
>JANODW010000569.1:0-3375 GCA_031412875.1 Pirellula sp.
GTGCGGACCGAATCAACTCTTCTTCGTCGTTCACACTCGCCTACAAAACGGGAAAGAGAAGCACTCACGCGCGATGTTCAAAGGTACTCCAGGGTGAGCGGGACTGGGGGTTTTGTCAAACCTTACTCGTACCTCAGGGCATCGATAGGGTCGAGTCTGCTAGCTCGCCAAGCGGGGTAAAAACCAAAGCCGATACCTACCGCCGCAGAGAAAACGAGACTGCCGATCGCGGCGGCTTGGCTAACAATGATAGGCCAGTCCCTTCCCGAGGAAACGGCATTAATTGCCATTGTCACGGAAATGGAGCCAAGAACTCCCAACAGGACACCGATCGCGCCTCCTATCACGGACAGAACCATCGATTCCACCAAAAACTGCATCAAGATATCTCGAGGGCGAGCCCCAACGGCCATTCGAATACCGATTTCGCGAGTTCGCTCGGTAACCGACACCAACATGATGTTCATAATCCCAACACCTCCGACAACGAGCGAGATGCCAGCGATGGAGGCGAGCATTGCCGTCAACGTGCCGGTCACCAAGCTAAAGGCGCCCGCAATCTCGGTCGTGTTGGCCACTTGGAAATCGGGCTGTTGGCCCAAACCAATGCGATGACGGTCCATCATCAACGCCTCTATTTCTTGTTGCGCCTGGGTCATCAGTTCCGTGCTGCGAGCGGAGATGAGCGCCACGTCGACATTATTGAAATTGCTCCCTTGAAGCCGTTTGCGAACGGTCGTGTAAGGCATCAAGACGACGTCGTCTTGATCGTCCCCGACGATATTGGCTCCTTTACTAGCCATGACCCCCACGATTTCGAACGGGATGTTTTTAATCCGAACGCTTTGGCCTATCGGGTTGGCGGTTTGAAAAAGTTTTTTTACGACCGTTTGGCCGACCACGCAAACTTTGTTCGAGTTATTGATATCCCCTTCGGAGAAAAATGAGCCCAAGCGCATTTGCCAATTGCGAACTAACAGGTAGTCCGCTCCTACCCCCAGCAAGTTATTCGGGCGGCAGTTATTGTTTCCCGATACCACTTGGCCGGTAGCCCCAACGATCGGCGTGGCCGCCAGGACGCTGGCGCATTCCCGTCCGACAGCCAAGACATCGGCGGCGGTGATCGATGGGATTTGGGCGGCTCTGCCCCCTCGGCGGTTTCCCTGTTGGAGGACAATCACGTTGGTCCCCAAGTTGGTAAATTCTCCTTGAACCAATTCGCTTGCCGAAGTCCCGATCGAAACCATGGCCGTGACGGCTGCGATCCCAATAACGACCCCTAGAATGGTTAGGCCGGCCCGGAGCTTGTTTTTGGCGAGGGCACGCATGGCGATGCGAAAGGTGTTTAGGAAAGACATAGGGAACATGGGGCGGGCATGGGCCCAAAAAAATGGCTTAGGGTCGGTTTTCGTTTCAAAGCATTGAGTTGCTGAATTGAATTATTTGCCTTATTCAAAACACGGTGCGAACAGTACTAGGAAACGAAGCCGTGGGAGGAGCGTTGCAAAGCAAAGGAGTTCCGGAAAGTTCCAGCGGAAACCATTCTAACCCCGTGTCAGGGGAAATTGCCGTTGCAATAGTTGAAAAAGGGGTTAACATTCCTGCTCCAATAGTAAAAATCTAGGCCTCCTGGAAAATCCCGAGGCCGTTGTTGCAAGCAGATGTGAGTTTCCCTTTACATGACCGTTACAAAAGAACGAAAACAAGAGATTATCGGCCAATTCCGCACTCATGACGGCGACAATGGCTCGCCCGATGTTCAGATTGCGATGTTGACGGAACGAATCAACGGAATGACTTTGCACATGCGTGGAGCAGTGCGAGACTATTCGAGCCGACGCGGTTTGCTGCGAATGGTGAGCAAGCGACGGTCGCTTTTGGACTACGTTCGCAAGCATGATCCGCAGCGATACTTGGATTTGATTGGCAAGTTGAATATCCGTAAATAGTTGTTTCGATTCTTGGGCTGGTTCACGTGAACCAGCCCTTGGCATTTGTTGGTTGTGTGCTGAACTCTTGCATGCGTGTGCATCGCTCAAGGTTCTCGTTGTTGGATGTGGATTAGCCCACATAAACCCCATCGCGTTTTGCTCGCCGTGGGCGATCGTGTTGGGTGTCGGTGAGGCCAATGGGTGGCCTCTTTATGTCATCTCTTTTTTGTCGTTCTCTTACAAGTTCTCGGCGATCGGATTGTTGGTCGTCATGATTGGAATGGGTCGCCATTCTCAGCCCTTGTGACCATTGGCGGGTCACGTCGCTCGTCCCGGAACTGCTGTTTTGAATGTAGATTTTTGAAGGAAATATTGTAGTGAAAATTCGAGTAGAAAAAAAAATCGGCGATTCGGTTCTGGCCTTTGAGACCGGGCAGTTGGCCAAGCAAGCAACTTCTTGTGTTATCTGCCAGTACGGCGATACCGTCGTGCTTAATGCGGTTTCGACTGGCCCCTCCCGTCCGGGTACGGACTTCTTCCCCTTAACCTGCGATTATCGCGAGCGTTTTGCCGCGGCTGGTAAATTTCCAGGCGGTTTCCTCAAACGAGAAACCCGTCCAACGACCAAGGAAACGCTGACAAGCCGCTTGATCGACCGTCCGATCCGACCTTTGTTTCCCGAAGGATTTCGCGACGAAGTCCAAGTTCAATGCATCGTTCTGAGCAGCGACGTTCAGAACGACGCCGACGTCTTGGGTATGAATGGCGGAGCATGCGCTCTGTTCATCAGCTCGCTCCCATTCACCGGTCCCATCGCCGCAACTCGGGTAGGACGCGTGGATGGTCGCTTCGTTGCGTTCCCAACCCATGCCCAACTCGAAGAGAGCGATCTGGACATGATCGTTTCGGCCAATGATCGCGAAGTCGTCATGGTCGAAGGGTTCGCACAAGAAATCCCCGAAGCAGAGATGCTCGATGCAATCAAATTTGCACACGGAATCTGCCGCGAAATCATCGGCCTCCAAAAGGAACTGTTCGACAAGATCCAGCCGACCAAAGCGCATTTCCCGATTCCCGATGACACCGAACTCGTAGGCCGCCTGACTTCGGCGTATTACGATCGCTTCAAAGCAGCCAAGCAAACCGAGGGCAAACAAGCACGCAATGATGCTTGCAATGTTTTGCGCGAAACCGCCTTGGCAGAAATGATTCCCGATCCGCAAGCCGAAGGCGCCCTCACCAAAGATACGTTGTATCGAGCTTGGCATACCTTGGAAAATCGAGTTGTGCGGGACGCTATTTTGGCAGGTACACGCGCCGATGGACGCGACAGCACCAGCCTCAGAGCGATCCACTGCGAATCGGATTTGCTCCCCCGAACCCACGGAACGGCTCTCTTCCAACGCGGTGAAACACAAGCTTTTGTAACCGTGACGCTCGGTAC
>JANODW010000570.1:0-3124 GCA_031412875.1 Pirellula sp.
CGACGACGGGAAGCTGATTGAGCAGTCGAGATTGCGAGACGAACGCGTCCATCCATGCTCCACCGGCTTTGGCGTCTCGGTGGTAGTAATCGGCATAGAACAGTCCGATCTGGGTACCGTCTGCTTTTAATACATCAAAAACGCGCACCGTTGGGTGATAAACAGGCAGGTCCTTTCGCTCCTTAAATTGGATGCCGTAGAGTTTGCCATAGGTGTAAAAAATACCATTTTGAAGAACGCTTTCTATCTCGAAATAGGGCTTCACCAAATTCTCATCGATCTGATATTTTTCTGCCCGCACTTTTTCTGAATAGTATTCCCAATCCCAAGCGGCTGGCTCCTCGTCGATTCCATCTTGCTTCATAAGCCGCATGATGTCGGCCGCTTCTTGTTTGGCTTTTGCCAAGACACCGGGCGCCAAGTCCTGAAGCATTTTCAAGGCCGCTTGCGGTTTGACCGCCATTTGATTTTCCAGCGTGAATGCTGCATGGCTCGGATAGCCAAGCAACTGAGCGCGTTCCGCTCTCAATCGAGCCAGTTTTAAAACCAGTTCGCGATTGTCGATTCCGCCTGATTCTCCAAGCCCTCGATTGGCCGATGCGAGCCAGACCCGTTTGCGAAGCTCCCGATTCTTGAGCGAGATCAGGACGGGCTGCCTAGTGGTATTGGTGATGGCAAGCAAATACTTGCCTTCGTTCCCTTTGGCCTTAGCTGCTTCCTTGGCCGCCGCGATATCCGATGCTGGCATCCCCTCCAACTGCTTCACGTCGTCGACAACAACGCCTCGTTCCTTTGTGATCGCGAGCAGATTCTGTTGGAACTGAGTGGTCAAGGAGGAGAGTTCTTCGTTGATCGCTCGCATGCGAGTCTGCTGTTGTTCAGTAAGCCGCGCACCTGCTCGCACAAAGTTTTCGAAGTACTCTTTGAGCAATCGCTGCTGTTCCTCGCTCCATTTCATCGACTCTCGCTTTTTCCAAAGCGCTTCGACTTTTGCAAACAATTTCTTGTTCAAAAAGATATCGTCGGAATGCGATGCTAATCGAGGTGCAATCGTCTCCTCGATCGCTTGGATTTTTTCGTCGGTATTGGCGGTCGACATATTGAAGAAAACGGATTGCACGCGTTCCAAGATTTCTCCAGATTTCTCGAGAGCAACCAGAGTGTTTTCAAACGTCGGTGCATCCTCTAGTTCGGCAATCGTTTTGACTTGTTCGAGTTGCTGACGCATACCGGCTTCGAATGCGGGAACGTAATGCTCGTGCTTGATATTTGCGAAATCAGGAGCCAGCAAGGGAAGTTTGCTTGGGACAAGAAACGGATTGACGTCGTTCATGCGGACCAATCGAAAGGGTGTGGAATCGAGAATGGAGGAACCGCCCGAGGGGACTTGTGCGAATCCGCACGGGCAACCGACCAACAGAGCAGTGGCGGTTAAAGCAGAAACGTTGGCTGTTTTTTTCCAAAACGAGAGCATAACCAGTTTTCCTATTACGCGAGCGGCAGGCTGAAACAAACCAACCGTAGTTTGGGACCATTGTCCCGAACGAACGAACGAACGGACAAACTAACTAACGGACGGGACGATGGTCCCATCCTACGGTAGGTTTTTACTTTGGCAATTTGATCGAGGGATCGGCTCTCTTGGCCGCTTTGAAAGCCGCATCGGCTTCCGCCTTTTTCCCTTGTTTGGCCAGCAGTGATCCTTTGGCGAGTTGCAACTGTGCGGGGCTGGGCGACCCCTGCTCCGCGTGTTCCAAATCGGCTTGCGCTTTTTCCAGTTCGCCGGCATCGCTATAGCATCGCGATCGCATCAGAAGAGCGGTTGCAAAGTAGTCCGCGGATAAACCACCGGACGCAATCGCTTTGTCGAGCAATGGCAACGCTTGCGAGTAGCTGCCGCTGTCTATCCAATTTAGCGCTTCATCGTAGGCTACTTGTGAGTTGCGATTGTCGTCCACGGAGACACGTGGGCCGCAGCCGGTGGTGAGCAGTAGCCCCACCACCAGGTAGATCCAATTCAAGAGTAAGCCGGTTTTAAATTGCATAGAATTAAAAACTAATCGTTCGTGGATACTTCACCGCCATCGCGGGTACCTTGTGCACGCCAAACACGGAGGTCGATGGAATTGCTGACAAAGCGCACGGAGCCGTCGCCCATCGAAGCGTTGACGCCACCGGTATGCAAGCTGCGAGCCGACATGATTGCATGTTCGCCTGGTGCATCGGGAATGGCGCTGCGAGTGCCGCAGTCGAGAGACTTCCAATTGGGAGGGGCCACGTGATTGTACATGGTGCTGGAATAGAATCCGAAAGGCCAGCCGTTTGAAAAATCGGTGCCCGCCAACCAGCGGCCGGCGGAGTTGAAATTAAAGCCGCCATTGATTTGGGGTGCCATCGCTCCGCAATCTGCCAGCATCACGTCCGCATCGATCAAACCTTGAGGACGGCTGAGCATGTTGGTTACGTCCTCAATGGCTGGCAAGCCGGTGAGGGGTCGGCCGCTACCCTTGGTTCGTTCCGAAAAGAAAGTCGTGTTGGAAAGTCCATCTGGATACGAACCGACGCTCAAACCGTTGCCCATGGAGAAGGCTCCGTTTCCTCTCGAAGAAAAGCCGGCAGGCGAGGTCGCCTCGAGATCATTGCGATCGGAGCCGCGTGAACCACCGAATGGAGTCGAACCGCCAAAGTTGTAGCGATAATTGTTTTCTGTGATCAATACGCCGGTGTTTGGGCAGGATGGGCAGATGAACAAGCCGGCTGCGTTGGCATACGCTTGATAGTTTGCGTTGACCGGAGTGACCCCACCCCCTGTTGTCATACGGACCGACGTCGGCTTGCTGAAATCGATCAAATTATAAATGTTCGTCTGTTCCATGTAGGGCAGGATGAACGTGTGAACCGATCGGAAGCCGGTTGCAGAGCCTGCGGCCAAGGTCGTTGGGTAGCTGGTGTAACTTTGTTGCACGACTCCGTTGATCGTGAAATCAGGTGCCAACCGGCCGGGAGGGAATCGGCGGATGGCGGATTCGTAATTCAGTGCGGCAAGACCGATTTGCTTGAGGTTGTTCGAGCATTGCATTCTTCTGGCAGCTTCGCGAGCGGCTTGCACGGCCGGGAGCAACAA
>JANODW010000571.1:0-3397 GCA_031412875.1 Pirellula sp.
CCAAACCGACTGCTGAGGCAGCTCCCGTCGTGGTTGGGATAATGTTGAGTGCGGCAGCGCGAGCGCGATAGGGATCCGCGTGCGGCAAGTCTTGCACTTTCTGATCGTTCGTATACGCATGAACGGTGGTCATCAAACCGGATTCGATGCCAAAGGTATCGTTTAGAACTTTGGCGATGGGAGCCAAGCAGTTGGTAGTGCATGAGGCGTTGGAGATGCACTTGAGGTCGGCGGTCAGTTTGTCGTCATTCACGCCGAGCACACAGGTCAAGTCGGCTCCGTCTTTAGCGGGAGCGCTCAAGACAACTTTCTTGCAACCGGCTGCCAGGTGGGAATCGTAGCCCGGTTTGCCATCTTTAGCGCGTCCAGTAAAGAAACCAGTGCTTTCGACAACGATGTCGACTTTGAGATCGGCCCAAGGCAACTTGGAAGGATCCTTTTCTGCGAGCGCGTGGATCTTCTTGCCATTGACGATGAGGTGTTTATCGTCGTAGCTCACGGTGCCGTCGTATCGACCGTGCACGCTGTCGTATTTGAGCAAGGTTGCCAGCATGGCGTTATCGGTCAAGTCGTTTACGGCTACAACTTCGAACTCGCTGGAACGGCTCATTAAGTTGCGGAAGGTCAATCGTCCGATACGACCAAACCCGTTAATTGCGATTCGAATTGTCACCGCTAGTGTTCTCCGCCAAAAGTAAAATAGGACCAAGGGAAACATCGATTCGGGATCGCGTGACACCAAATCGCCAGCCGCACATGCTGGATTAGCAGCGCTGCGTCTAGTTAAGAGAGCGAACGAGTATACAAGCGGTCGGAATACTCATCAATAACAAAGAAAAACGGCTGGCCAAAACAAAAAGTCGCCTACAATGGCATCAGTGCACTTAATGAATCAGCCGTTTCAGCTTCCCTCAATCAATATGACAATTTCGTTGCCAATCATCGATCCCGTTGCCGTTCCGTTAAAGGCGGATAATAGCGCCTGCGAGACCAGCACAGGAAAAAACGGAAACGTTGTGAGTCGTTACTTGGACAAACTCGGCGAGCGGCAGCCCCACGGACCGCTCGCGAGGGCTGCGTTGCCGATGTCGATGGAGGAGGCGAGGGCCCGGGGTTGGGACGAATTGGACGTCGTTTTTGTGACTGGCGACGCCTATATCGATCACCCAAGTTTTGCCATGTCGATCCTGGGGAGGGTATTGGAAGCGGCGGGATATCGGGTGGGAATCATCAGCCAGCCGGATTGGCAATCCTGCGAAGCTTGGAAGCGTTTTGGTCGGCCCCGTCTATTTTTCGGCATCAGCGCTGGCAATATGGACAGCATGATCAATCACTACACGGCCAATAAAAAGGTTCGCAACGACGATGCTTACTCGCCAGGAGGAAAGATCGGATTGAGGCCGGATCGCGCGACGCTCGCTTACTGCCAGCGGGCCCGCGAGGCGTACAAGGGAGTGCCGGTGATCGCCGGTGGCGTCGAGGCCTCGCTGCGACGTCTGGCCCACTATGATTTTTGGAGCGACAAGGTTCGGCGGAGTATATTGCTCGATAGCAAAGCAGACCTCGTCGCGTTCGGCATGGGTGAAAACTCGATCGTAGAGATGTGTCGCCGATTGGAAGCGGGCGAGACGGTCAAGGACTTGCGGAACATGCGAGGCGTTGCCTATGCGTTGGGTGCTTCGGAAACACCCCCGGCCGATGCGATTGAGTTGCCCAGTTACGACGAAGTGGTCGCCGACAAGATCGCCTTTTCCAAAGCGACGCGCATCATCCACAACGAAACCAATCCGCTCAATGCCAAGAAACTGATGCAGCGGCATGGCACGCAGACGGTCGTTTGCAATATTCCTCAATTGCCTTTGAGCGAAGAGGCGATGGATCGCATCTATGGACTGCCCTACACACGTCGAGCGCATCCTAGCTATACCGAACCGATCCCTTCGTTCAACATGATCAAGAATTCGGTGACGATCATGCGAGGTTGTTTCGGTGGATGCACATTCTGTTCGATCACGGCGCACCAAGGTCGTATCATCCAATCTCGCTCGAAAGAGTCCGTGCTGACGGAAATCAAAACGATGGCCGAAGACAAGGACTTCAAGGGAATCGTGAGCGACATCGGAGGCCCGACGGCCAACATGTACCATATGCGATGCACCCAACCCGATGTCGAAGCGAAATGCCGGCGTCAATCCTGCGTCCATCCCAAGATTTGCAAATTGCTAGGAGTGGACCATACACCGGTCATCGAGTTGATGCGCGAGTCGCGTGAAATTCCCGGCATTAAAAAAGTGTTGGTCGCCAGTGGCGTTCGCATGGACTTGGCGCGCCAATCGCCGGAGTACATTCGCGAGTTGACGGAGCACCACGTCGGAGGCCATTTGAAAGTCGCGCCGGAACACGTCGATGCGGATGTTTTGTTCAAAATGCGAAAGCCCGCCAATGACGACTTCGAGTTTTTCTCGGAGCAGTTCCGACAGGCTTCGGCGGACGCTGGCAAGAAGCAGTACTTGGTCCCGTATTTCATCGCATCTCATCCTGGAAGCTCGATCGAGTCGATGATCGAACTGGCCGTGTTTTTAAAACGCAACGGTTACAAACCGGATCAAGTGCAGGACTTCATTCCAGCCCCTCTGGATATTGCCACCAGCATGTACTACACCGGCCTGGACCCTTTTACGCTGAAACCGGTCTTCATCGCCAAAGCGTTGCGAGACCGCAAGTCGCAACGGGCACTCATGCAATTCTTTAAGCCGGAGAATTATTTTGAGGTTCGAGACGCACTGCGATCGGTCAATCGAAACGACCTCATCGGCGAAGGATGCGATTGCTTGATCCCCTCTCGGCCACCCAAAGAAGCGATGGAGCGACGACGCGAAGACGCGAACAAGCGGTTCCGCGGCGAGTACGTGCATACGATCCCGAACCCCACCGAGAAGCCGAGCACGTCGGCAGCCAATGACCCTGGCCAAAATAGTTCTGCAGCGAATAGTTCTGCAGCGAATAGTTCTGCGGGTGTTCCAGATAAGAAAAAGAGTCCTAAAAAGCAGCAACGCAACGTATCCAGACACGGCGACAAAAAGCCGAACACAGGATATCGGCCCGGCCGTCGGGTTTAAGTCGAACGGCAGGATCAGCACTACCGTAGGATGGGACCTTTGTCCCGTCCGTTTGTTGGTTCGGGACAATGGTCCCAAAATACGGCTGGTATGTTTCAGCCTGCCGCTCTCCTTAGCAATGGGAAATCATCGCCTCTCATGAATGCCAAGCAAATCGTCGTCGGCTACTTGGCTTTTCAAGCCGCGAGCGTTGCAGCTTGGTGGTTGCTGTTGATTTGCGTGCCGCCGTCCATCGGCTGGTTCAAGCCCGTTGGATGGCCATCGGAGTCCTTGCTCTG
>JANODW010000572.1:0-4514 GCA_031412875.1 Pirellula sp.
GGCGTTGATGAAATTGATGACAATCAGCGCATCGAGGGCTTCGAGATTGCGGTTGCCATCCACGTCGAAGTAAGGGGGTGAGACCAATGTAGAGCCACTGAGCTGCCTTGCTCCATTTCGATTGATTTCATTGATGACTACCAAGACATCCAAGGGCGTGATGAGCCCATCGCTATTGACGTCGTACCGGTTGGCAGGGTTTTGCCAAGAAGAGAGAGCCAAGCTGAAGTCGACGTCGGCAAGTGGAGCGCCCAAGGTGACGCTAGCGGAAAGCAGTCCACTGCCGGGTTGCACGATTTCATAAAGATCCGAAGGGGGCGTGATCTCAATGCGATAGGCACCGGTCGGGATACTCTGCAACAAGTAACTGCCGTTGGCTTGCGTCGTCGTCTCTGCTTTGGGTCCAACGACGAGATTGTCCAATTTGAACCGGGCGGTGTTCATCCCACGCGCGATCACATATGCGATGTCTGCAGAGGTCGAATGCACGCTCAACGTCGTTTTGCCACCGGTATTCAAAGTTGCCGATTGAGCGCGGGCTACGATTTTGCCATCGGCGCTGTACGCGTCCAATCGGGCGATGGAACTGTCGGTGGCGGCGATAGCATCTATTGAAACGCTGGTGGTCGGTTGAGAAAAGGAAGCGCGAAGCTGGAGCTGGTTGCCTCGGAAGGTATTGACGTAGCTGAATTGAGACGCAGAAAAGGGACGAAAGACTTTGGTCCCTGTTGTTGCGTCCGCGTCTTCGAAGACACCCAGAGCGCCGTTGGAATCGTCACCGATCGCTTCGATAAGCACTCCGTTTTGATTTGCAGCAATCGTTCCTGTAGCAAAACTATCGGGTTCAATCTTGGTCTGCAAACTGATCGGTTGACGGTTGTTGTCCACCAAACGGATACGCGCTCCCGCCACCGGCACCTCTGCGGCTTGCCATTGCCCATCTCGATTTTGGTCGTTCCAAACCAATCCTTGGATTCCCGGCACGACTGCCGTTTCTCGCTGGAGCTCGAGCGTTGCCGTGAACACGTTGCTCGTGATGGCAAGCGACGATTCCACGGCCCGGATTTCGATCATCCCGGATGTTCCGGTGGGGACGGGAATATTGAAATTCAAATCGACTTGCGTTTGATTGGGGGTCAAAACCGTCTGCCAGGGTTCCCCATTGATTCGGTATTCAATGCGTCCTACGCGATTGATTGTAATGTCGTTTTGCAGGCCCGAGCTATTCACATTAGGCAGCGTCTGAACCGTAGCCCGGCCGGCAAATTGGTATTGGGATCCATTGGCGCTGAGTTGACCGACCCCTTCGAGTTTGAGTGGGACATCGAGCACGTCGAAGATTCCATCGCCATCGGAGTCGACCCATCCGAGTTGAGCCAAGGTTGCTGCGGAGGTGGTCACGTTCTGAAAGGCTCTGTCCAAGGCGGCGTTGCTCGACATGATGCTGTCTTCTTGCACAAAATTCGGATTCGGATTCATGTCGATCGCGTTCGTGTTTTGCGCGTTGTAGTATCCTCGTCTCTGCAGGTAGTTCGATCCGCCGATGTACTCGTCTCTCGCCCAGAACATGTGCCCCGTCTCATGCGCGAAAATAGACGCTGGACGCGTTGACGGGATCACTTCAAACAAGCCGCCAGCAAACGAGAAAGCCCGATCGAACGAACCCCCGGATGCAAAGCTACCATCGGCGTCGTTCTGCGAGTTCACGACAAAGATCGTAAAGGACCAATCGGTATTTAGTTTGAGGCGCTGCGAGTTGTTAAAGGACCGGATGTTTGTATCCAGTTGACTGCTTTGCGAAAATCCAACATTGGAAAGAAATTGAGACACCCAGTCCGAGTAAGAATTAGAGATGCGGGAAATGGGTTCGAACGGGGTCAGTGCGGGCGTCTGGACGTATGTCGTGTCGATGACGAAGTCAAGAGTATGCACTGTGCTCTTTGTCGCGAGGAGCTGCTTCCACCAGTTCAGCCCTACCTCGATTTTGTCCATGACGGTCTTTTTTAGTTCCGGTGTCCAGTTCTCGGTATCCGGATCGATTTGGCCGTTGCTTTCCATAAAAACCGGCGTCACGGCAATACGCCCCAGCATGAATTCGGCCGTGTCGTCTGCGGTAGCACCGAACGGAAGGCCCGCAAAAAGGTTCCGCGATTCCAAGGGCTCCATCCTGAGAAGTCGCTTTTTTGCAGGCTTTTTGGAGGAACGTCCGACGCCTCGAAGGGCTACCATTAAAGAGCGAAGCATGGAGATGGCCAGTCAGAAAACAACGATTTGGTAGGCGGTTAACGGATTGGTTGCCGGTGAACGACGGATAATCCA
Organism: Pirellula sp.; assembly: GCA_031412875.1. Classification (GTDB taxonomy): domain Bacteria; phylum Planctomycetota; class Planctomycetia; order Pirellulales; family Pirellulaceae; genus JBKCUI01. The sequence goes on from JANODW010000572.1 coordinate 2,320, forward strand.
TTTTAACCATGGGGGTTAGGACCCGCTAACCTTCGCCCGAGCATTGGATGAGAAACCAATCTTTTGGTTCCGATTAAAGGGAAACTTCGGCCCCCGAATCCATCCTTTTGGGGGGATTGACTAATTGTGGCTTTTTTTGACATATCCCAGCAAGTCATTGCAAAAATTAATGCAGGATTGTCCAATAGATGGATCGTGCTTTGTACACTTGGTTGATCGTGACGAAGTTGAGGCGTGGAAAAGCTGCAAGCGAGAAGAGGTGTCCTGGAGTTCGGGCCCGTTCTTAACAGCAAGTTAACGGTTTCTGCGCATTAAACTCATCGGGGAACAGGATACAGGTGCGACAATGCATGCACTTGCTCTCGAATGTTTCGAAAGCGAGTATCCCACTCCGCCCATGAATGTAGCCTACCGGAAAATTTATGTATACACGCAGTCTGACGATCGCTCTAGTCTCGTTGCTCTTTGCTGCTGGCTGTGGCAAGCCTCCGATGATGACGGTCACTGGAACGGTGAAGCTCGACGGCAAAGCGGTCCCGCAGTGCAAGATTGGTTTCTTCCCTGATACCGAGCAGTTCAATCCGGATCGGCATGGGTATGGATATGGGATCACTGACAAAGACGGACACTTTGAGATTCAGCATCCTCAGGGCGAGAAGGGAATCTATGCAGGCAAGTACAAGGTTACGTTCGAAGCATGGGTAACAAAAAAAGGGCAGCCTGTTCCAGCGGATTCGAAACCGAGCGAAGTCGAAGGTGGAGTGAAGAATTTGTTTCCAGATCTTTTCGCAGAGCCTAGTCGCACAACTGAAAAAGTAGTAGTCAAAGCGGGTGCAAACGTCTTTGATTTCAATATTGCGTCCAAGTAATTTTTTTCAATTTGTTTTGATGGAGAATCAGGAAATGCCTGTTAAAAAAAGAACCGCGTTTACTTTGGTTGAGTTGTTGGTCGTCATCGCGATCATTGGTATTTTGGTTGGGCTGCTGTTACCCGCTGTGCAGGCAGCTCGCGAAGCGGCTCGTCGCATGCAATGCTCGAACAACGTCAAGCAACTGAGTCTCTCGTTGCATAACTTTCACGATACGTATCGTGGGTTCCCGATGGGAGCGGAGTTCGAGGTTGGAACCGCTTGGTCCTCGCTGATTTTGCCGTACATGGAACAAACGTCGGCATACAACATTATGACGTTCCAAGAAGATAGCGGCGGAAACTTCCAGTGGGCGATCGGCTTACCGGGTGTGCCTGGTGAAACAGCGCTCAACAATCCAGCGTATCGATTTTTCAAGAACATCTATGTTTGCGAGCAAAAAATCCCTTCGTTCCGATGTCCATCGTCTGCATTCCCAGATTCGGCGGCTGACATTTCGGGCGACAATTGGATTGTGCTCAAGCGAGCTCCGATCAATTACCTAGGTGTGGTTTCGAGCACGTTGCTCAACGACCGTCGCCGTATCAACGGGACAGAGCAAATCCATGACCTGGAGGGGATTTTTATTTCCAGGCAACCCAACCAGCGTATCAAGGCGAGAACGAATGTTAGCACCGATGGTCTGACTGGATGCAACATGGGTTCGGTAACCGATGGAACCTCGAACACGATTGCGATCGGAGAAGCCGAGTCGGATCTGCGCGTGGTTGCAGACATGGGTATCGTTCGCGAAAACAACGCTTCGACGTTCGGACGCAAGGATCACTGGGCTTTTGGTGGTGACGACGTCGACACGAACAACCAAGGGGACATGTCTGAGCATTTGGGCTCTACCGGGGTGGGCATGAATTTGGCCCCTGTGGCTCCGGGTACCGCTGCTTTCGCAGCCTACGAGTTTAGCTTTGGAAGCCGGCACACTGGGGGTGCAAACTTTGGTTTGACCGATGGCTCGGTCCGCTTTCTAAGCCAGTCGATCGACTTGGCGACTTACAGGACTCTCGGGTCGCGCAACGGCGGCGAAGTCACACAAGTCGAGCAGTAATCGATAGTTTGCCAAACGTCCTAGTACGGTCGATGCGACCGTTTTTTCAGCAACAAGCCGACGCAGGTTTGCGATACGAATCCGCAAATCAGTGCCGGCTTGTAGTGCGTCTGCGGTGCCCGTAAACCGTTCGCATAAGAGTCGCAAGAGAAAGGATAGAGTTCGGATGTTCGCCCATAGTCTCAGAGGAAGTCACAGAAGAATGTTTGTACGCATGAGTGGTT
>JANODW010000573.1:0-3647 GCA_031412875.1 Pirellula sp.
ATGAATCCTCGGGTGTCACCCATTGCGACCACGGGCAACTTTTCGGTATACATCCTCAGGCATGCCGATGCAGAGCACTTGCGCGAGCTATTGGTCGATCTGTTTCGCACGGGGGACAGCAACCGTCGAAATTCGCTGTCCGACGCGATCCAGCGCGTTAAAATCGTTGCCGACGCTCGCATCAATGCGTTGATCATCGGTGGCAACCGAGCCGATCGCAAGATTGTCGAAGAGCTGCTGGCAGTCTTCGATTCGGAGGATCTCCTGGAAACATTGCAGCAGGTTTCGCCAACGATCGTGACCCTGCAGAATGCCAGCGCGACCAACGTGGCGACGATCGTACAAACGGTATACAAGTCTCAATTGTCTTCCGGAGCGGGAAGGCAACCGGTGGACATTCCTGAGGGCGTCACTGCGGAAGTCGCACTGGTGCTGCAGCAGCTCAACGCTCAAGCGTCTGGACCACTGCTTACCGCTTCGGTGGATGCAACGACCAACTCCATCATCCTGCGGGGGCCACCGAGTTTGACGGCCGAGGTGGGCTCGTTTATTCAGAAACTCGACCAGCAATCGTTCACTTCTGCGGCTCGCCGAGTGCAGTTGTTGCGGCTGGAATCTACCAACACCAAGAATTTGGAAAAGGCGCTGAACCTGTTGCGGGCGAAATGAGTTCATGCGTTGCCATGGGCCAATCGTTGCGACATTGGACTGAGTGGCAAGCAGGGCGGATTGACGAGCCATGCTGCCTGGCAGTCAGTGCTGGATGCGGATCGCTATGAAACGAGCGTATCCCCGAAGCGATCGCGTTCCATTTGGGTAATGCGGTGCATGTCGTAGATGAGCTGCACATCGCATCCGCGTTGTTGGACATCGCGTCGCGCGAACATCCGCTGTTGTGTATTGACCATGACCTCGGGAGGCAAGCTGGCGACTTGCCCAAACAACCTGGCATAATTGACAAAGCTGGGGACGTTGCTGGTGACGAAGCCGTACATCATGCTGCACACGCCGATCACTTTGCCGGTAAAGATGCCGGTATTGATGGCTGTTTTCGAGTAGTCGCCCATGATGCAACCCAGGAACTGCATGTTCGTCGACGCTTTGCCGAACCCATATTCCATGTTGACCGTTCCATAGGTGTTTTTCAAGTCGCTATTACAAGTGCCTGCACCTAAGTTGATCCAGCTACCGAGGTAGCTGTGGCCAAGAAAACCATGGTGTTGTTTATTGCTGTAGGGCTCCACCACCGAGGCCTCGACTTCGCCGCCAATTTTGGTCGTATGGGACAGCGAGACGGCATCTTTGATCGCGGAGTGTTCTAGTATCCGCGCCTTCTTGCCGATGTAGATTGGACCTCGCAGCAGTGTATAAGGTCCAATTTGGGCACCGCTGTCGATCACGATGGGGCCTTTGCGTGTGTCTGTTAAGACATATTCGCCGACCGTCGCACCATCGGACAGAAACAGGCCATCGGACATCTGCCGCAGTGAGGAGACGCTGGGAGTCCCGACTCGGTTTTCTGCATCTTGCGTTCCCAACGCGATCCGCCACTCCAGGCTATCGCGAATGCAGGCCATGTTGCAAGCGATCAATTCATGCGGCACGGCGATCGTGGGGAGCGGTGCATCCCACGCTTCAAACGACTTCGTTTTTTCCAACCAATCCTCGACCCCCAGATATCCATAATGGAACAGTTGCTCCACGGTCCAGGGCGGGTTGATGACGGCTGCTACATGCTCCCGATCCCAAACAACCATGGGGGCTGAGTGGGAAGGATTGTTTGCCAGTCGCACCAATGTTTGAATCTGTTCGAAGTTTTGTTTGGTTGGCGCGACTCTGGCGTTTAGCAAAAGGGAAATACGGCGTTCCGGCCTGCCCTCATTGAAATTCTCGTCCATCATCCGCAGGGCAGGAAAGTCGATACGTTGCAACGTTTGAAGGTGAGGGCGTGAAATTCCGTACACCTCGCTTCCAAGCGGTTCCAGGAGATCGACCAGTCGAAAACTGCCGCACGTCATCGCGGCTGCAAGTCTCGCGACGGTGATAGGAGCAAGCAGTTCGCACTGAGGGTCTTCAAATACGACTATCGACATAGTGTCGGCCTTTGGAAAGGATCGAGTTGTTGCAACGACCTGTTGGAGTCAACGAAAGAATGGAGCCCGCCATTGTGACCGATTTGAAAGGTTTGCCTAGCATTTTCCAATTCCTTCGAAAACGATAGCAAGATGAGTAGTGGGTTTGCATCGATTGCGTAAAATATCCGAGGACCGAAGGACCAATCCCGTTTTCCAACCCGAGCCGCGAGCCAATATGCTAGATCTGTACGACAAAATCCAAGACGCCAAAGCAGCCATTCAAAAAGTTTGGAACCGCACGCCGCACGCGGGAATCATTCTTGGAACAGGACTGGGGCCACTCGTGCAGCGCATCGAGGTCGAAGCAACGTTGGAGTATTCTGAAATACCGCATTTCCCTCGTTCGACGGCGACATCGCATCGAGGCCGATTGGTTTGCGGGATGCTATGCGGACTGCCGGTGATGGCTATGGAAGGACGGTTCCATATGTATGAGGGGTATGAGCTCAAGCAGATCACTTTGCCGGTGCGCGTGATGAACGCGTTGGGGGCAGGTTTATTGGTGGTGTCCAACGCTTGCGGAGGCATGAATCCCTTTTACAAGTCGGGCGATATCATGTTGATCGATGACCACATCAATTTGCTGGGTGGCAATCCTCTCATTGGGATCAACGACGATCGGCTCGGACCGCGATTTCCGGACATGTGCCATCCTTACGATCAATCGCTCATCGAAGCGGCTCTCAAGACTGCGCGCAAGCATGATATTGTGGCGCACAAAGGGGTCTTTGTTGCGGTCTCCGGACCCAACTTGGAGACGCGAGCGGAGTACCGATTTTTGCGAGCCATCGGAGCCGATGTCGTCGGCATGTCGACGGTCCCTGAGGTGATTGTTGCTGTCCATTCCGGGATGCGTTGCGTGGGTTTCTCGGTCATTACCGATATGTGTTTGCCCGATGCGCTAGAGCCGGCTGACGTTCAAAAAATCATTGCGGTAGCAAACGATGCAGAGCCGCGGCTCACAACGTTGGTGACGGGAGTGTTGGAGCACGAGCGGGCCCAGATGTAGCGGGCGGTCCCTGGGCCTACTGGCCTGCCGAGGTTTTCCGCGGCGTCCATACTTGTTGCTCATGCATGGGGGTTCGCAACTGTATTTCACGTTGGTTGACCAGGGTGCGACCGTTTGCGGTTGTGAAGCGAAGATAGACAGCGACCACTTTGCTCGTGGGTGCAGAGTCAGGCCAAGGGAGGCTCAGATGAAATCCTTGAGCCGATCCGATAGGCTCAAGAAGTTCGGATAGTTGTTCAGACGTAAACTCCCACGCGCCGATGCGAGCGTTTTCTTTGGCAGCGGTCGGATCTTCGACAACGACCGACAAGGTACCCGATTGGTTGATGACTTGAGCGTCTGCGTTGATGGGTGTGAGGACCATGTAGAGGCCATCGTCGCCGGGTTTATCATCGAAGTTATGGCCGCGGCACATCGTCGGATGGAAAGCGATTTCCACTAACTTTTGGTCGGTCTTTTGGTCGATGGCATTTTTAGTATCCAGGTTTGTAGCTGCCTCGATG
>JANODW010000574.1:0-6728 GCA_031412875.1 Pirellula sp.
TTTTCGATTCGGATCGATTTCGTTCGAACGTTAGCGACGTTGGAAGAGTTGCTGCACGCCGTAGGTGAAGAAGGCGAACATTGAGAAGTTCAGTATTTCTTCACATGGCTTGTAGCGGAGGATCAACGTGTCGCCTGCTTGGATGAGTGGTCGTTCTCGGGGATCTTGCGCGGCTCTCGCCAGATCGACTTCGATGGTGATCTGTCCGTTGCAAGGTGTCTTTCGGAGGATGAATAGCTGTCCTGGTGGTACGGTGTACTGCTGGATTCCAAAGGCACCGTTCGCACCCCCGGCTTGGCTTCCTACACCTTGACCAGCCAGTCCCATCGCTCCGAGGGCGTCCAAGTCATAGTCGCGAGGGATGAGCCATTCTCCGCCTGGCAGGAGTCCACCGGTGTAGAACACTTCTGCTTCACGCGACTCGATGCTGACCACGTCTCCTTCTTCCAAGATAATATCTTCGGGTCGGAAACTCGGTACGACTCCAGGAGGCAGACGCATCGGTATCTTCAAGACATCGGGATCGTCTGGCAACGGAGGAGGACATCCGCATGGATCAGGGTTAGCGTAGTACTGTTGATAGAACTGCGTGACGAAGTCGTCCCGTTTCTTCTGATTGGTCTTGCTTGCTCGCAGAATCTTAATCTCGTTCTTGGCATTGACGCCGGGCAACCCACCCGAAGCCATCAGAGCATTGAGGACGTCATTCTTGTACGCAGCCAGTTTGATCCGGCTACCCGAAGCGCTTTGGTCCCCACCGCGGATGTAAGCTCCTTTGGTGATTTGTTGGGTTCGTTGCAGAGCCCCTTCGCTACCGATATCTTGGCGAACCACAACGATGTTATAGGTTCGCTCTTTCAGTTTGGTAACAATTGGCCTTAGACGATCCGCGTTGGAGAAGATCTTTTCTCTAAGGTACTTCTCTCGAATCAGTTCGGTGACCTGCTCGATCGTCATGCCTTTGACCTTGATGGGCTCAATGGACGGCAATGAGATGGTGCCGCTTTCTTGTACCACGATCGGGAAACCTACCGAAGGATCCAGAGTACTATCCTCCTTAGGGAAGTTCACTGGCGGTGGTTCAGGTGGTTTGTCGGTTGGCGTATACGGGAGCACACCCTCGATGTAGATCCCCAGGATGTCCCCTTTGTCCAGCAAGTACTGGCGGGAGGGCTCCTGAGCCAATCGCGACGGATCCAACGCGACAAGATTGTTTTTTGATTGCGCCAAGAACTGCGGAGGCAGTCGACGCACGGGTATTCCCGCAATAGGTTGGGTGAGTGTGGTACAACCCACGTTCATCGCCCCTGCAGCCATCAAGCTCCCTAGCGAAAACGATTTAAGAAGGCGAGTCAGCAGGCGACTCCCACGTCTTTTTGATTCTACGAGCGTCATAGGATTCCGTTCCATAGACATTGTAATTACCTCGTTCGCCGGTAGGCGTTGATACTTGATGAATGCAGTTTGTATACTTATTAAGCAATGCTGACGCACGGCTTGAAGGAATTTGCGAAGACGATTGCGCGAAGGTTATTGATTGAAGTACTGTGGCGAATGGATGATCTCTACCGGTCCTTGCTCGACCGAAATAGGATACCCTTGCATTTCCACTTGCGCTTCCGTCGGCATCCCCTTGGTAGCGATCGCTGGTTGCGGCCGGCCGTTAGGAATTGCAGTCTGCGGGATCGGATAGATTCCGCTGCTAGATGTATTCAACATGCCATGCTGAGCGTATTGTTGTTGAATTGCGGCCGACGTTTGGATTTGAGTCCAATTGCCAATGCCTTCTTCTTCTGCCGCCCGAGCGCCGTGTGGGAATCCTGCGTACCAAGCGGCAACACGAGCTTGGCCCTCGCACGATTGATACTTCCATCCCCAGTACTCTCGCGGTGGGAAAGCAGGATTGCAACCGGTCCCGCCGTCTGCAACATCCATGTAGCCCGCTTTGAAGCCCTGCGAAAACTCACGCAGGTACTTTTCATTGCAGAAATGGTGTTTCCTGCAATGCCAAGCTTTGGTGGCGCTGGACTTATTCCTGTGGCCCATCATGGTCTGGTTCCAATAGCCATTGTACTGCCAGCTATTGTTCAAACCGGTCATCGCCGTACAGCCAGAAAATGGAGCTGTCGCTGAGCCTGCCAGGACCAGAAGTGCCAATCGACTTCGAATCAGTTTTAGCCAGCCCCGCTTGTCGCGTGGCATAGCCTTTGCAATATGTTTGACCGACATTCGGATCCCCCAAAATGTTTCTTGATGCACGGAAGTTCTATCCATGCAAAACCCCCGGATAGTCCGTAGGCCTCATGGCTCTTACTCCCTCTGTTGAATATCGGATGTCGCCCTCTTCCGAATTTAGTGATAGTCCGGACATTGGCAGTTTTGCTTGATTAAGCTAGCATTTTGATTGGCAAGATTATGCCGGTTATGATGCGTTCGGATTGCAAACCCGGCCGCGTAAGCCATTGAATATTTCGAGATCGGGCTTCTTGCAACTACAATCAGGGCATTCTCTTCCGACGTGCTTTGCATGAAGTCATGCGCGGCAAAAACAGGTCGACTGAAGCTTCATCCTCTAGTATCTAAAGTTTTACATGTCCAGTCGCGGAGAAAAACGACGTGAAAAGCAACGAACGCCCAAGCAGCCAGCGAAGCGATGGAAGCCGATTGAGATATCGGAGTGGGTGCTTCGTATTGTTATCTTATTATTGATCTTGGCCCTGCCGTGGTATTACGGTAGTGTTCAATGGAAGTCGCAGTATGTCCTTGCGTGGGTGGGTGTGAGTTTGTGTGGCTGCATCGCCATCCATGCGCTCATCAGTGTTTTCAGCAAGGCTGGAGATGTGACTGTGCCGTGGCTGACATGGCTTTTCTTTGCGGTTGCCTTCTTTGCGTTCCTTCAATCGGTTTCCGTTTTCTCATGGCAAGGCAAGGGGTTTGTTCCTTCGTCGGTATCCATGCAGCGCTGGGCGCTTGGGTTGGAAGAGGCGCCGCAAGCGATTGCGGGATCGGTATTGCCTTCGGCCTCCTCAGCAGCGAGTGCAACGGCCGGCGTTTCCTCCGTTCCATGCGACTTGAAGGAGGTTCCTGAAGCGGAGCGTCGATTGGCATGGAGCGTGGAGCCATTGCACACGCGGGGGGGCGTCGCGGCGCTGGTCTTGTGTGGGCTCTTTGTTTGGCTGGGTCGAATGGCATTTACGGGGTCGAGCAAGCAGTTATGGCTTTTTGGAGCGATGACGGCGATCGGGATTTTGATTGCATGTGTGGGTGTGCAGGGGGCGGTTTCGTACCGGTCGGAGAATTTTTTGGGTTTGAAATCCGGTGGATCGTTTGCCACTTTTGTATCGAAGAATTCAGCGGGTGGTTTTTATAACATTTGCATTGCGGGATGTTTGGGGTTGTTGGGTTGGACGTTGCTCAATACGCAGCGGACGGCCAAAGATACGCGGTATCGATTTCCGGATACGAACATCATTGGCAAGATTCGAGGCTTTGCGGAAGATTCGCTAGCCGATCTCAATACAGCGCAGATTGCGGCCGCGCTGTGTTTGATAAGCATTGTGTCCGCATTGCTGATCAGCCTTTGCCGGGGTGCCGCGGTCAGTGCGCTGGGTGCGATCATTGTTGCCTCCATCATTGCCAATGCAAAGAGTCGCAGTCGTGGTGGATGGGCCATCTCCTTTGCGGTGGCAACCGCTTTTCTCGCGTGCATGATCGGTTTCCAAATCGACGATCGCGCCTATTCGCGGCTTGAGAGCCTCTCGGAGATCGACATTGAAGACGAGTTGAAAGGTGGGCGAGCTTACATCTGGTCCATCGCTTGGAAAGCGATGCAATTCTATGGCTGGCTCGGAAGCGGCTTAGGCACGTTTCACTTTGCGTACTTGCCCTTTCAGGATCCTTCTTCGCAAGGTTGGTTTTATCACGCCGAGAGCCTCTACGCGCAGTGTGGCGTCGAGCTTGGCTATCTGGGACTATTTGTTTTGGTGGTGGCAACGCTTCGGCTGCTGGCAGGAATTCAGCGGCCGGCTGCTAAAGAAAATTGGGGCGCTGCGTTCCCTTCAAAGCTCGCAGGCGCGTATTTGGTAGTGAGCCAAGGCCTCCACTCCTTTGTGGACTTCGCGATTATCATCCCCGCTCTCTTTGTCCCTGCCTGCGCACTCATGGGTTCGGTCCAAGGAACGTTGCTCAAGGCGGAAATTGCACCCCCGCGAAAAAGAAATCGTACCCGTTCAGAGGAAGCGATTACGGTCCCCGAAACCAAGCTTCCCAATTGGAAGGCCAAAGGGATCGTAGCTATTTCGCTCGCCCTGGTTGCTAGCTTGTCGATTGTGGGTACCACCGGGGCGCTCCATTCACTGGCGATGTCGGAATCCATTTCGGACTGGACCAAAATAGAAGACAAGAAAAAGTTAGAAGACCAATCGGTCGACCGCTTAGGCGAAATAGCGGCGATTTGGGCGCGAGGCAATGCGTCGCTAAAAGAGAATCCAGCGGCCATGCGTTCCTTTGCCGATTCTCTCCTGTTCAACTATCGAATGAACCAATTGGTGTCGGCCCCTCCTACCGGTACCTGGGAGGAATCCTGGGTCAAGACTTCCCTGGTCTTTTTGCGATTGGCTCTGGATCTCGAGAAAGACGAAACCAAAAAGGCGAAGATTGTAGAGTCCGTCGGGGGCAAAAAAGCATGGGAACTCGTCGAGAAGTCCGCTGGTTGGTACGCGTTGGGGCAGACGAAGTCTCCGCTGGATTGGCGATTGCTCTGGGGAAGATGCTTTGCGAATTTGGTTTGCGAGAAAAATGAAATCGCCCAACTGCTGCCCGCGAGCCTGACACTCGCAAAACACAATTCGCAACAATTGCTCTCGGTCGACGTTCTTTTTCCGGATCATTTCGATCGCGCTCAAGTGGACCAAATCCTCTCACAAGCCATGAAGTCCAATGTTTGGACAGCACCCAATGCGGCGAGAATCCTCGCGATGCGGCGGAGTGACGGTGAGATCCCTATCAAAATTTTTCCACAACGGCATGAGGTGCTCCGCTCTGTCGCGTCGGAAGCATTGACCCGCGATCTTTTTCCGAAAACAATAAAACAGTTTTGGGAGAAAGCGATCGAGTTGGTAGCCACCGCACCCATGACAAAATCCGGTCGCGAGGTTTGGCTCGCTGACGCTTGGTCTGCGATTGGGGATGTAAAAAAAGAAATCACCCATCTCCGCCTCGCCTCAATTGCGGATCCATCAAACGGAAATCTAAAAAAGAAACTGATTTTCCGGCTGTGCGATGCAGCGGATTCAACGAACCGTAAAGAGGTGATTACGGAGGTCAAATCCATTATTCGTAAGCACAAAGACATGCAAAGCCAAGATCCAGATATCAAAGCCCTAGAGGATCGACTCGGGCAACTCGAACAACTCGAGTAGCTCAAATGAAATGCCAAGAACGCGGCTGCGGGATTCTCCAAACTGCCGATCGCATAATCCGTAAAATCGGTAAATACTGAATTTACGAATTGATCCAAGCGACTATTCCAAGCCGAACTTACGCAACTGGCTACCCCCACATTTGGCGAATTTCCGAAATGAAGGAGCGGTTTGGCTGGATTGATCGCCGCGGTCGCTTAAGATATAGGACCTGGAACAGACCTTAGTATTAATGAAGAAGTACCGATGGACGCAATCAGAAACACGCCAGAGACTGCAGCAATACCCACGCTAGGCCAAGGTACACCAGCTGGCCCGGACTTAATCAAGATCCTTCTCCGTTGGAAATGGCTCCCCATTTTGGGATCGGCCATCGGAGCCACTTTGGGTTACCTCTATTACGTGCAGCTATCGCCGCAATACAAAGCGACGGCCATCGTGCAAGTAGAGGCCCCGTCCAAGGACATGCCAATCAACAATTTTGATAATAGGCAAGCCGATCGACCGCGCGGGGATGAATTGGTCGTCGTGAAAAGTTCGGCCGTATTAAAGACTGCGATCGAAATCGGTCAGCTTACCCAGAATCGGCACCTCTCTGGCAAAACGACCGAAGACATCATTGCCATGTTAAGGGACCCTAAAACCAAAATGCTGGAGACCAAACTAGGCTCCAAGGACATCAACAGCAATATCATTGAAATCAGTGTGACGACCGAGAGCGCAGAACTGTCCGGTGAAATCGTTCAAGCCATCGTGGCGGGTTATGAAAGCCATATCAATGCCAAGGTTACGCAATACTCTCGCGATGCGAAAGACGTGTTGACCAAGTTCAGTGAAATGTACACCAAGAATAAAAAGAACGCCAAAGATCAATTGGAGAGTATGAATAAGAACCAGGATATTGTCTGGAGTACCGCTGGCAGACCCATCAATCCCTTCGCCGAAAAAATTGCCAAGATCAGCGACTCCATAGCGGAGATCGATGGAAAGATCACCAACACGAAAGCTGTCCTTCAGCAGATCGAAAAAGGAATCGAAGCGAAACGACCGGCCGAAGAGATTTTGCAGATGGCCCTCAACTCGCAACGGGATATCGGCGCGATGCAAGCCAATGACAACTCGGAAATCATTCGAGAAAAAGATATCGCCCGCGCAATGCTATCCTCGATTGAGCAGTTTGAAAGCGACCGCGTTATTCCGTTCCGAACCGAATTGGAACGCCTCAAAGATCAGGCGTTGGGCGATTCTCACCCAAGCGTGATTTCAGCCAAGACACGCTTGGCTGGTTTCGAGGATGAGCTTGCTCGC
>JANODW010000575.1:0-4300 GCA_031412875.1 Pirellula sp.
GATCTCCGTTCGCACAAATTTCTGTTCGTAGTACCCCGTTCCCGCTTCGACGTTTTCGGGCTTGACCACTTGGTCCCCCAGTTTGACTTGAACGAGCGAATCGGAACCGAGCAGGTTTTCACCTCGCAGCAACAGGGCATAGACGGCGTCGGCAGTGGCTTTGGTCGTCTTCCAATCCTGCGTTTGCTTCTGCTTGAGCAACCAGACTTTGCAGTCCTCGACGGCTTTGGCGTCGTTCATCACCTCGTCGAACACTTCGATCATGACTGCCTGCGTCTCGATGGGAGCCCGGTACCACCACCATGACAGTTCCGTGTCGCGCCAAAACATTCCCATCTCTTCGTTGGATACCGAACGTTCTCGCAGGCTCTTTACGATGCCTTGGGCGAGTTCGAGATCCCCGAATCGTTTGAGTCCGATCGCGATGTGCGCTTCGGATTGACGATTGCCCAATTTGAGCCAATGGTTCTTGGCTTGGCGTTTCCAATAGTCGATCGCAACCTGATGCTCGGCCGCGATTGGCATATCGGCCAGGAAGAAACTTCGTCCGTATAAGAACAGAGCGATCGTTGACGAAAGATGCGTGTCTTCTGGATCCTTGGAATGGAGACGGATGTCGTCGTAACGGTCCTTCATCCAAGCGTCGAGCCGTGCAAGGGCTTTCAGGGCAGGAGCAGGATCTATCTTGACCCCTAACTGCCGCATGCGACCAAAACCGGTCACGATATAAAGCGACAAGTATTCGTTGTCGGGTCCGCCCGGGAACCATGGCCACATCCCGTTATCGCGTTGCATTTCGGTCAGTTTCTGCATCGTTCGATCGACTTCGGATTTCAAACGATTTGTGTCGAAGAGAATGCCGACGTTCCGACGGGACTGCGATTCGCGTTCCGCGTTTTGCAACCATGGCGTCTCCTCGATCATTACCGATTTGATGTCTTGGTTTTTCGAAAGGGGAGAGACCAATGCTTGCGGCTGGAAGTCTCGCCACGTATCGAAGACCCGACGGATTTTGGGATCGCTGTTTGCCACGTGTTGGGCTAGTTGATTGGCGTAAAGGCGATTGAATGTTTGCTCGCTACACTCGTGTGGATATTCCATCAAGTACGGTAACGCCAGCACTGCGTACCATGCAGGCTGGGATACCATTTGCACGCTCAGCGACTGATGTTGGATGGAATCCGATTTGGCAGACTCCATCAGTTTGGTAAACTCGAATGCTTTGGTGGTAACGTCGCGGATGGGGAGCGGCATCGACTCGGTAACCAAGATTCTTTTGGATAGCACGGGCAACATGCCTTCCTCACCATCGGAAAGTTTGTCTGTCGCACCGACGGTTTTGTAAACGATGGGATACGCGCCTTCGGGTACGCTTAGTTTCCAATGAAAGCTCTTGGATTCGCCCGCGGCGATTTGAAAGGATTGCTCCTTGATCGCGTTCCCGAAATTCGCGTCCACCGCATTGTTGTTGCGTGCATCGAACAGGTTCAAGGCAACCCTTCCTTCTTGGTTCTGACTGGATTGGTTGCTGACTTTGACGCTGAACTCGAGCAAATCTCCTTCTCGCAAGAACCGGGGTGGGTTGGGTTGGATCATCAGATCTTTTGCGGTGATGACTTTGTCTTCGAGATAGCCACTTCGCAGTTCTTTATCGTGGGCAAAACCGAGAAACTTCCAAGTCGTCAACGCCTCCGGCATCGTGAATTCGAGTTTGGTATTTCCCTCCGCATCCGCCATCAACTGCGGGAAGAAGAATGCGGTTTCATTGAGATTCCGGCGCGCGGCAACTTGGCTAAGGTCGATCGCATTTTCGGGAGGGGGTGTCGACGGCTTCTCGCCTTCTCCTCCTCCGGCTGGCCCCCCCATTCCGCCGGATAATGCGTCCATCATCGCCTCACCTTTTGCGGCCTTGGCCATCGGCATGCCCGGTGCAGACATGGCCATGGGCGCACCGCGTTCGCCTCTCCCAAAGAGGCGCATGGAGTTTTGCATGACGGGCATTTTTAAATCGGGTGGAAAATCGCGGTAGTTCAATTCGATGGGCAGTCGTTTGCTATTCCATTGGCCACGAAAAAAACTCAGCATTTGAGAGTTGTTTTCAAAAGAGCTGTTGAGTCGCGAGTAATCCTGACGGAACCCGCTCCATCGCTGCATCCACTGGTGTGGCAAGTAAGCATCCAAGGACGCGTCGTACATGGCGGCAACCATTTCCGAAACCGCTTTGGTGGAATTGGGTCCGCTCACCGTCAATGTATAGGTTTCTTTTCGGCCCGGCTCCAATTTCGAGACGAAGCGTTCCCATTTCAGCTTCAGTTCTTTGTTGGACCAAGGGACATCGACGTGCCTATTTTCGAAGTAGGCTCTGTTTTCTCGAATGTAGGTAGTGCGAAGGGTAAATCCCCCTCGCATCCCCTCGGATACCTCCTGAGTGATCGGCACTTGGGTGACGCCCGGCTTGGTCCAATAGCTTTGCAGAAGTTTGCCCCGATGTTCCACTTCTACAAAGGCCCTACCTGCGTCATAGCCGGTCCCCCAGATGGCTGCAAGTTTTTCTCCGGGTTGGATTTCCCACTTCGGTGCAGCCAAGAGGTTCGGCAATTTGAGCCCCAGTTGCTTGGATGAGGGGTCGATCACTTTCAGGTTTAACTCCGATTTGACGGGCTTGCCATAGCGATCTTGCGATTCGATGACAGCCCGGTAAAGTCCCCGTTCGAGCTTCACGGCGACTTCTTGTTTGCCCGAGGCATCGGTATTGAATTCTTTTGAGAAGACCGCTTCTGCGAGCGCCCAAGTGCTTGGATTGGACGGATCGGGTACCGGGAGCGGAAACCCGACTTTGTTCACAACGCCGCGTCCGCGTGGCGACGGAGGAATGCGTTGCCCCAATAGATCTGGCCTTAAAATGGAAGCGGGTTCCTTCAACCGGTAAACCTTGAAGACTCCCTTGGCGCTTTGGCCTACTCCATCGAGGGTGGTTGTGAGAATAGAAAACTTGGAGTCGCTATCAGACGTCAGCCACTCTTGTGAGCTGACGTTGGCTTGCAAGGCCGTGTAGCCCACCGTGACGGAGCTGGTTCCCGTCCGCGTTTCCCCCGAGGAATCGGTAACATCGGCAGAAATTTGGAAGTGAAAGTTAGGTTCATCGCTCGGAGCCACGCTCGCATCGGGTTTAGCGAGGAACGCAATGCGAAACGAACCGTCCGACTCGGTGGTAGCCCAACCATGAGTGATTTCTTGGGCACTACCCGTGGTGGGCGGCAATCTCCATGCATAGCAGTACATAAACCACGCGGGCCATCGAACCTGCCGCGTGACTCGGTAACGCACCTTGGCCCCACCGATTGCGGCTCCTGTATAACCCGTCGCTTTGCCGGTGATGGTCACTTCGTCGTTGAGCTTCGACGATTCTTTGGGAGGGTCGAGTTGGACGAGAAACTTGGGGCGTTTGTATTCTTCGACGCTCACGACCGCGTTGCCGGTTCGCCCGTCGTCGATCACGATTTGCATACGGCCTGTGCCCCGATCCCGCGGGGCAGTAAAGCTACCGCTGAACGATCCGAACGCGTTGGAAACAAGCTTCAACTGTTCGATTTCTTTATTATTGATATCTCGGAATTGAACCGTCACGCTCCGATTGGCAACGGTAGCATACTTGTCCTTGTCCGTATCGGCGATCAAGCAGATACCTTTAAACTGGATGGTTTGACCCGGACGGTAGAGAGATCGATCGGTAAAAAGAACAAATTGGATGGGATTAATAGGTTGCACTGGCTGCGTGTAGGATCGTTGCTCGTTTTGAACTGCGAGCTCTTGTCCATCGGAGGAGACCAAAAGGAAAATCCCACGGTCGTTGTTCGAGATCGAAAAAAGGCCGTTCGCATCGGTGGCCGTCGAACCGGATTCCTTGACGATGTTATTGCGATCTTGACGGACGAACATGCGAACTTTTGCATTCGCAATCGGTTCGCCAGAGATCGCATTGAGGACAAATCCTTCGATCTTGCCATTGCCCCACGATTGACGAAGCACGATTGCTAGGTTCGAGACCCAGACTTCGCAGGCAGAGATTGCGTTGTCATTGTCAGAAAAGTCAGGGCTGACGCTTGCCAGGATAAAGTAATACCCTGTCTTGAGTTCTTTGGGGGCTGGAACGTCGTGGGTGACTTCGCGATAGTCTTCGGTCGGGGGTAAATCTGCAGTCCATGCGAGAACCGGTGTCTGCCTGACGAACTGATCGCGGTCCACTTGATTGAGGATGCCGGGGCTCCATCGGTCTGTAGTGAATCGGGAGTTCCAATCC
>JANODW010000576.1:0-7724 GCA_031412875.1 Pirellula sp.
TTCCTCCATTGCTCTGCCCACCGTTCGGGCTGTCGCTGCATCGCGCGTGCAGAAGCCGACGATCGCGCGAAATCATGGGCCGCGGTAAGGCGTTGTGGAACCGGATCGATGGAACAACCGAACTCGCCTTTGCCTTGCAAAACATGAGGCCCGACGGCGAGCACATCCTCTAGCAGCACTGGGGGCAGTCCTGTGGTGGCGTTCACTAGGTCGTGCGAAGCGTTGGCAACCAAATTGCCTGCGGGTCCCCCGAGAAACCATTCCTGTGCGTCCTTGTCGTAAGCCAAATAGTCGATGCGATACAACCCACCGAGCAACTCCATCGCAATATTGGCGCGCGATCCAACCCGGTCTGTTAGCCGCTCTGCGACCTGTTCATCGAGTTGATGCAAAGAGACCCACCGCAACGATGTCTCCTGTTGCCACTCCCCTAAAGGATCCAGTGGGATCTGCGTTTTTGGATTGCTTTGCGCACTCGGCGACTTCAGCAATGAAAGCGCTGCGGTGTTGGGATCGACTCGTTCGATCAGGCCGCGCGGATCGATGCGCACTCCTTGCCGAAACGGTGCCAGCGATGCCGATCCACCGTTGGTCACCCAGTCTGCGTCAATGGTGCTTTCGATCAAACCGATGAGAGCCGTGTAGTCTGCAATGGATCCCCCGCCATTGGGATTGCCGGTTCGACCGCTCTGGTGCAGTTCGCTTAGCCATCCCAGTCGTTGTTCGACCGGCAGCCCGCGAAGTTCGCGAAGAGCCGAACTGCTGAGACCGTCCGATAACGCATCCCTGACGCGTTGAATCGTCCGATAGCTCTGAGCGTCGTCGATCGTCCGGTCGTCCGCGTGTCCGCAACTCGTATTGCAAACATGGCAGACACCTATCAAAAACACTGCGACAAGCAAACGCATGATTGATCCTCCCTGGGTAGAACGCAACCTTTTGGGCGAGCGGCAGGATCATTGCTACCGTAGGATGGGACCATTGTCCCGACCGTTTGTTCGTTCGAGACAATGGTCCCAAACTACGGCTGGTATGTTTCAGCCTGACACTCGCCTTGGAAGTCAACAGACAGACACACTGTGCTTTAGTGTACCGCATTTGCGATCTAACGCGATTTTTATCTTTATTAAATCCGGCGGATCGGTGCACGGTCGCTGGAGAGCCCATAGGGCGCCGCTAGGCTGCGTCGTTCATAAACGCATTACGGAAGCCGGCGTTCGGCGATTCGCGATGGTTGAGGTTCGATCGGAAGGGGCTTTGCATAAACGGCCACCGCTTTCGAAACGGCTGGCGGGACGATGACGGCAACCAAGTCCGCGTAGCTCGGGTTGCCACCGATGATCAAGCCATCGGGTGTTAATTCAAACTGGATCTCGACATGGTGCGCCTCTGGCCTCGGACCCAAATCGCTCCACGCGATATTCCTTTGGGCTGAGTACAATTTCACGAACTCCTGAGCTCGATCTAACCAACCGGTATCCAGCGAACAGGAGCGGCTGTACAGGGACCCGCAGAGGCTGCGCAATTCCCCCCCCAAGATGGACGCCGTTTTGATCTTGAGCTTGCCAAAGCCATTGAGCGGATGCTGCAACGGCAGCGAGGCTTTGCCCATGTCCACATCGTAAACCGTTCCGTCAATCTGTGCTTCCCAGTTCTCTTTCGTTTGCGTCCAATCGATCCGGCCTTGGAATTGAGCCAGATGACCCAGATGCCGAATCGAGGGGAAGCGTTCGCTCATGACATTGCACGGGATCTGCAATTCGTGGGTATCGATTTGCCAGCGAGTGGATTCATCGACATGATTGCGATCGATACGAAAGGTCGCTGGGGCATTGTGCCGCTGGCCCTCGATCGCAAACGCAACTTTCAAAAGAGAAGCGGTATCGCTCGGCTTGAGTCCCACCTCCACTTTTTGCAGCCTCAATTCGTTCCCTCCATCCTCAATGATCAACTCCGGCAACGACAGCTTCAGCAAACTCGCGATTTTTTGGGGACGACGTACAAATCCGTTATCGACGAACGTCATCGCGTTTTGCAGTTCCGCTCCGTTGAGTCGCGGTGCGAACAGGTCGACCGACCAACCGTTGCGATCGATCTCCACATTCGCCTGCGCCACCCGCAGGATCTCGCGGCCCGTTTCCGGGTTGGCGCAGACCAAACCATAGGTTCGGAACTGGTTCGGGGTTGGGAATTCAATCGCATCCAAGGTGACGGCAACCCCTAAATTCTCAGACAGCCGGCACTCCCATTTTTTCTTGGTTTCGCTTCGATACCAAGGAGTTTGCATGAGGATGCTATAGCTAGCAACACCCAATGCGGGGATCAATGCCAGCCAAAGGAAGACCAGTCGGCATAGCGTTCGCTGTGTCGACTGATGAAATCGAAGTTGCTTTTTTCGTAATTGAGATGGCATCGGTGCAAGAGTGCGGACAACATCGAAATCCAGGCCATTGAGACAAACTGTCTATTATCAGAATAGACGCCTCGCATCAAGTTGGAAAAAATTCTCCCTGCCTGAGCGATGCCCAACGTCGGCAGGTCCCCTTGTGGCTTGGACTCGATTATGATTTGACATTCGGGACAATCCTCCCCGAGCCCCACCCGCCTCACCCACTCCGCTCGCAGAATGAGTTCAACCATGCTTCGCACCCCATCTCTTTCCCAAAGGCCCGCCAACTTCGGTATGGCAGTCCTTTTTTCGCTTTTCTTGATTGCGTTTTTGCCCGTTTCGTTTGCCCAAGAAAAGGTGTTGCGGATCGGCATGATTGGGCTGGATACTTCGCATGCTCCCGCCTTTGCAAAACTTTGGAATTCCCCAACGGCAGCGGGCCTCTTTGCCAAGCAGGAGGTGGTGGTTGCCTTTCCGGGGGGCAGCCCGGACATCGAGAGCAGTCACAGCCGCGTGCCTCAGTACACAAAGGATCTGCAGGCGTTAGGAGTCAAGATAGTAGATTCCATCGATGAATTGATTCAACAGGTGGATGCTGTCGTGATAACCAGTCTGGATGGACGTCGGCATCTGGAACAAGCGATTCCTGTGTTTCGTTCTGGCAAACCTCTCTACATTGACAAACCGCTTGCAGGCTCGCTGGCCGAAGCGATCGCCATTCAAAAATTGGCCGAGCACCACCGCGTTAAATGGTTTAGCAGTTCGTCGCTTCGATTCAGTTCGGCGATTTGGAAATATCGCACGGATCCCAAACTCAAAGCAGACGTTCGCGGGGCCATCGCATGGAGTCCATGCAGTTTAGAGGCGACGCATCCGGACTTGTATTGGTATGGTGTTCATGGTTGCGAGACTCTCTACACCGCCATGGGAGCAGGTTGCAAGCAAGTCACCCGCATCACCACGGAAGGAACCGATTCGGCGGTCGGAGTGTGGGACGATGGGCGGATCGGAGAATTTCGAGGGCTTCGCGATGGCGCCAAAGAGTATGGCCTCGTGGTTTTCGGAAAGAACAAAGTCGAGGTAGGAGGCAAACATGACGGTTACGAGCCGTTGGTACAGGAGATAGCCAAGTTCTTTGAGGGAGGCGCCTCTCCGATTGCAGCCGAAGAAACCATCGAGATGTTCGCTTTCATGGAGGCAGCAGACGAATCGAAGCGAAAGGGAGGCTCGCCTGTCGAGCTCGCAACGGTCGTTTCCAAGGCGACGATAGACGCAGACAAATGGGTGGCCAAAACGTTGGCCATGGCTAAGCCGTCCACTCCAACCTCCGCCAACGCAAGCGCTGCCAAGAAGATCGTCTTGATGGCCGGCAAACCTTCCCACCCGCCTCGCATGCATGAATTCAACGCCGGGGTGCAGTTAATCGCTAAGTGCTTGAAGGCGGTTCCAGGCGTCACCGTGGAGGTGGCATTGAATGGCTGGCCCAAAGACGAACACGTTTTTGACAACGCGGCTGCGGTGATCTTTTACATGGATGGTGGAAAAGGTCACGAAGCCGTGCAAGAGAACGGACGACGTCTGAAGTTGATCGATCAATGGGTGCAAAAAGGGGTTGGCGTCGGTTGCATGCACTTCGGAGTGGAAATCGTACCAGAGCAAGCGGGTGCGGAGTTCAAGCGATGGATTGGGGGCCACTACGAAAACATGTTCTCTTGCAATCCCATTTGGGAGCCGCAGTTCCATCAGTTTCCAGAGCATGCGATTACCCGTGGAGTGAAGCCGTTTCAATCCAAAGATGAATGGTATTTCAATATGCGTTTTGTCGCCGACGTGGCTGGAAACGCACCGGCGGTTTTGTCAGGTACCAAATTCGTACCGATCTTGGTTGCTTCTCCGTCGGATGCCGTCCGCGGTGGCCCCTATGTCTATCCCAAGGGCCCCTATCCGCATATCGAATCTCAGAAAGGGCGGGCCGAAGCGATGATGTGGTCCGTCGAACGGCCAGATGGAGGTCGCGGGTTTGGATTCACGGGCGGGCATTATCACGACAACTGGGGCGACGACAATTTTCGGAAAGTCGTATTGAATGCCATCCTCTGGACAGCCCAAGTCGAAGTCCCCGAGAACGGAGTGGAATCCAAAGTGACGGCGGAGGAACTCGAAGCGAACCTCGATCCCAAGAAGAAGTAGCCACGTTGCCTATCGCCCAGGCCCCGCTGCAATGGTTTCATTCGGCGGGCGTTTGAAACCCTGGATGGTAGGAGCCTCGATTCCACTCCAATGCATCGAACGAGGCTTCATGCATGCGGCTGGTTTCCAGGGCGGGACGCTTTTTCCATAGTGAGACGGTTTCTAGCCCGCGTTCCTCGTCGATCAAACTCGTGTCCGAGCCAAGTTCAATTTGTTTGAGGATGCCATTGTGCATCTTGACGGTGAGGTAGTCGGATAGCGAGGAAGCGTCATACACATTGTCTTTGCCACGCAGGTCGATCCAACGCGAAAGCGCATTGCCGTCGTCGCTCTGATCCCACACTTCCCAGTCATCGCATTCCGCTGCATTCCATTCGATGTAGGACTTGCTGCCCGTGAAGACGCATTCGTTGGCTGTACGGATGAAGGGAATGGGATAGGGCTGAGAATTGGTCAATGCGACCCGCATCCAGGTCCGCAGCGCGTACGCCGTCACATTGCGGAATTCTATACGCAAGGGCCATCCGGTCCGAATGGGATTGCGACTCCCATTGATTTCAAAGACGGAGCCCGAGATAGCGAGCCAGCAGTTCCCCATTTGAACATTGGTACGAATGGGGCTGGGCAATCGCATCCAGTCGCATTGGCCTCGAATGGCGACTTGATTGAAGGAAACTTTGGCGGGTAGTTTCCCAACATTGCTCGCCGAGGACTCTCCGAAATTCTCTTGCATACCAGAGTCGATAACGACGACCGAGGGCAGTATCGATGGCGATGGCAAGGAGCCTGGCATTGCCATGGAGGGGTCGTTGGGCGCTGAGGCGTAGGGATTGGGTTCGTGCTGGACCGTTACGGAGCAGTTTCTCAATTGCAGGGCCGCATTGGACTGCACTGAAAAAAGGGATCTCCTCCGCGAAAGGGAGCTAGCGCGCCAATGCAAATCGATATCCTGCAAGGTCAGTTGATCGCTGACGCATTCGAACCAAGCGAGCGAGGAAACGGGATCGATGGTCGATTCAGAGCTATCGATGCTCCATTTGCATCTCTGTCCCGATTCACTTTGGATAGTCAAGTTGGAGTGGATAGAAAACGTCGACTTGAGGCTGGCCAACGAAGTTGCGATGGAGAGCGGCCGCACGACAATCCGATGGATTTGGGGTTGCTCCGCTGCCATCTCGATGGCTTGTTCCATGGTTCTGACGATCGCGGGATTTTGGTCGCGTTCGGTTGCCGAGTCAGGATCCACCACGATCGTATCGCGATACGACAAGTCTTCGGGAACAAGCGATGAGGGCTTGGGAGTCGGGTTGGTTGGGTTGGTTGGGTTGGTCGTCAAGTCATTGCGTTCGATGGCTTCGGAAGACCGTTCTGCCGTTTGGGCCACGGTCTCGGAGATGGCCGAGGAAGAGTCTGGAAAGTCGACGCGGGGAATCGGGAACGTAGCCGAGAGGTAGCTACTGCTTTGCAGCCATAGGGTGCTCCCTAGGATGGCTGCCAACGACAGGAGCATGGGAAGGGTTGCTTCGAGCCAGGTTCGCTGCGCGGCGGCGGGCAAGTTGGTGGTGGTCTCGGAGGAGCTTGACCAAACCAAGCCCTCCAATTCGGCCAACGTTCGCAGATCATGAATAAGATCGGTGGGCTCTTGGTACCGATCCGAAGGTTTCTTGGCTAGCATCTTTCGCAAGATTGCGATCATGGAATCGCTGATATCAGACCGAAAGAGTCGTGGATCCTCGGGCATTTTGGTGCCGTGCAGGATGAGCTTTTGGATCGCAGTCCCTTCGGGAAACGGAGGCTGCGCGGTCAAAAGAAAATAAAGAGTGCAGCCCAACGAATAGATATCGCTTCGCACGTCGGCTTGGCGGGGATCCTGAGCTTGCTCGGGAGAGATATAGTCAAAGGTTCCGAGGGTGACGCCGCTAGCAGTCAGGTCGTTGGTGGATTTATCCAGTTCGGTCGTTCGGGCCAAACCCATATCGACCAACTTCGCTTGTCCGGTTTGCGTGACCAAAATGTTCGACGGCTTGATATCGCGGTGGACCACTTTTCGTTCGTAAGCATGTTGTAGGGCTTCGGCTACTTGTCGGGTCAAGCAGACCGCATCGTCGATAGACAAATACCCTTTCTTAACGATGAGTTCTCGAAGATTCGTCCCCTCCACAAACTCGAATACGATGTAGCTCCAGGACTCGGTTTCGCCGACGTAATAAACGCGTGCAATGTTAGGGTGATCCAGCTTTGCCGCGCTTTGAGCTTCCACTCGAAATCGTCGCATGGCTTCGGCGCCGCGGTCCGCGATCGGGACGACTTTGATGGCGACCTCGCGATCCAGCTTGGTATCGCGACCTCGGAAGACGGCACCCATTCCCCCTGTGCCAACCAACGACTCGATCAAAAAATGATCGAGCTGATGGCCGATCAGTTGAGCTGCGGATTGGCGGAACCCAACCAGGGACACGGCGCGGAACGGATCGACAGCATTTTCGAGCAGTTCCGCTTGGCGAATCACCGTCTTTTCAGAGTCGAATGGGGTGAGCGCAGCCGAGGGTCGCGACTCGGGTGGATCTTCAGAGGATGTATCGACAGAACTGGACATGGGAACTCGCCAAAGATCGGGGCGTTTGAAAACGAGCGACATCTTCCATTCTAATCCAACGGCATGGATCATGCGGTTGCAATCTTTGCCTATTCGGCCTCCCAAACCGATTCAATCGATGCAATCGTCACGGCTTGCGAGCTTGAGGACTTCAGGCACAATAGAACGGGGTCGTTAGCGGAAGGGGCGCGAGCCCTCCGGTGCCGCTGACAAAAGCGGAAGGGGCGCGAGCCCTCCGGTGGGGACCTGCGAATAATCACCGCGATTTCAGTCGCGACACCGGACGGCTTGCGCCGTTCCGCAACTGACTGGGCATCCGTTTCCATCCAGCGACCCATTTCCCTCTGATAGCCATGCCAACCGACTTTGCAAGCCACGATGACTTTGTAGACAAGCTTCCCAAGGCAGAGTTGCATTTGCATATTGAAGGTTCGTTGGAACCTGAAATGATGTTTCGATTGGCGGACAGGAATAGGCTCCGATTGCCGTTTTCGAGCGTGGAACACCTGCGCGGGGCATACCAATTTTCCAACCTGCAGGAGTTCCTCG
>JANODW010000577.1:0-2649 GCA_031412875.1 Pirellula sp.
GGTGGATTCTGCGGCCGGGGGAAGCGATGAGCAAAGGACTTTATGCTGGATTGATGATTTCATCGATCGTTGGTTTCACGGCCGCCGTGGGTTGTAGATCAACGCCGTCCACGCTATCGCAGCATTCGATGGCGCGTGCATCGACGGAAGTGCGGCCACATCCCAACATATTGCCTCCGTCCCAGGACGAGGTCGTTACGGCATCCGCACGAGAGCCGTTCACCGAGTCTGAAGGCGACGGGCCGCGAACGGTGTCCGCTTCGCAAGAATCCGTGGTGGACGAAGCGATGGTTCAACAATCCATCGATCTGACGACGGCGTTGATGATGACGTCGGGGAAAAATCCGCAAGTCGCTTATGCGCGTGCTCGCATCGAAGAGGCGATGGCGCAGGTCGACCGTGCCAACGCCCTTAAACTTCCTTCGATTCGTGCGGGAGTAAACTACAACAAGCACGAAGGGCGGATTCAGGATGTTGCAGGCACGGTCATTGAAACCAGCCGAGGTTCTTTTTATTCAGGTTTGGGCGCCAATGCGGTTGGGGCAGGCTCGCCAACTGTGCCCGGCATCGTAACGCAGTTTCATTTTGCGGACATGATTTTCCAGCCCAAAATAGCGCAGCGGACCGCTTGTGCTCGACAAGCCGGTGCGCGGGCGACCGTCAATGATCAGTTGTTAGCGACCGCGATTGCTTACACCGAACTCTTACGGGCGGAGCAAGAATTGTCCGTCGCGATAGAAGTTCGGGAGCGGGCAGAACAACTTGAAAAGATTACCGCCGAGTTTGAAAAGGCGGGCGAAGGTCTGGCATCCGACCATGATCGAGCTCGAACCGAACTGGCGCTCAGTAGGAACGTTCAATCGCGGGCGGAGGAAGCGTCTGCTGTGGCGTCCGCGCGTTTGGCCGAGTTGATCCGTTGGGAAAACGATCAGCGTTTGGTGCCCGAGGAAACACATCTTGTACCGGTGGAAATGGTGGCATGCTTCGACGCACCTCGGGAATTGGTCGCGATCGCACTTACCAATCGACCGGAGCTAGCAGAGTGTCGTCACCTAGTGGGCGAAGCGGTTGAAAAGCTGAAAAGAGAGCGCAATGCACCGCTCGTGCCGAGTGTCTTGTTGGCCGCGAGTTATGGAGGTTTGGGCGGAGGTCTTGGGAGTAGCCTGTCTAACTACGGCGATCGATTGGATGCAGATGCTGTAGCTTACTGGGAAGTTCGACAATTGGGACTGGGGGAGAAGGCCATTCAACGCGAATCGCGTTCACGCATTTCGCAAGCCCGGATTCGAGAGTCAGCAACGCTGGATCGCATTGCACGGGAAGTGATTGAATCTCAAGCGCAAGTGCGAGCGAGAAGGAAGCAAATCGAGTTTAGCGAGCAAGCCATTCAGGCCGCCAACGATTCTTTCGAAAAGAATTGGGATCGGATCCGCAATGGCCAAGGACTTCCAATCGAAGCGCTGCAAGCCATGCAATCCTTGGCTTTGGCCCAGCGCGAGTACATCCGAAGCGTCTCCGACTACAATATTGCGCAATTCACGTTGCAACGATGCTTGGGTTGGCCCGCTGCCGATCAAGCTCTGAATCAATAGCGTCAGATCTTCCGCAGTTAGACATGCCTATGGCCCAGTGAAGGGGCCCAGGATGGATGGGTTAGGATTGGGAGCAATAAACGGTGCGGTACCGAAGTTGCCCGCCGGCTGATTCAAAATGGGAGCGGGCGGGGCCGAGGTGGGCGGGGAAGAAACCGCGACTCCTTGGCTTGCTTGCAATCGCAGTTGCTCGCCGCTTGATATCAACGCCTCTCGGGGGACATCCGCTTCAGGTGACAGTTGCACATCGATGATGCGTTCGTCTCGCCTTTCAAAGGGCCAAAGTGTTTCGCTGAAGAAGTCCAGCGGAGGGATCGCATACCAGGGCGGATTCATCTTGCGAAGGAATTTTTCCGTGCGGTAGCCAGGCCGAGTCAATTCAAAACTTCGAGTGCCATAATGTGTGTACGACGACGACACGGGAGTTAAGCCGATCGGCTGCTTGTCAATGTAAGCCATCGCACCCGAAGGAGTGGTACGAATCGTCATCCTCTTGCGAATGCAACCGCTGAATCCGGTCACGCAAAGTAGCAGCAACACGGGCAGAAAACCCCATCGCAAAAACGGGAATCGATTCTGGATGACGCGTTTCAACATTCGCTGTTAGGTGAGAGGGTTGTTACAATCGCTACGAAAGGCTAGGTTGCATGCCTGGACAAAAGCCATACGCAGCGCGAAGTCTAGGATTCTGACAAGCTTCAATGCAAGATAGATTGGAGAATATTGAGAATTCTTTCTCGAACCCTTGTATTTTTTCCCGCATCGGCAACCATTGGGTGATTGTTCGACCCAAGCCCATTTTTCTGTGAGATGTTCTAACTTTGGCCGTAATCCCGTCATCTCCACCGAATATTAGCGATTCTAAAGAAATGGCGTTCCCTGATCGCGAGCACCTTACGCCGCTTTGCAAAGCCACAGGACACACGCTAGCTTTTCTGGCAAAGTTGGTCAGCGGATTTACCGTTCGCTGGCAAGGCTCCCAGCCGGAAACTTGCCAACGCGTTTATTTTGCAAACCATACCAGCCACTTGGATGCTGTCGTGTTGTGGTCCTGTTT
>JANODW010000578.1:0-7349 GCA_031412875.1 Pirellula sp.
CCTCCAAAAACCGCAATTCATTCGGCGAGGAAGATCCCTCTAAATTAGCGAAATCGGAAAACCCACCGATGGCGGATTCCGAAAGGCGGGGTCCCTCGGGGGTGTCTACATTCTTGGATCGATTAAAGAAAGCAACCAATCCCCAATAATGCTTCTGCTTGATCTCGTCGGCCAACGGATGGTCGTGGCATTGGGCACAATCGATCCGAACGCCAAAGAGATCTTTCGATACAGCTTCTGCGATGTCTTGATGCTTGTCCTTGCGAGCATATAGGTACCAAGCTGCCCCTCGCATTTCCGGGGCCGTGGGTCGAGCGACTACCAATTCGCGAGCCACGTCGTTCCATGGACGATTGGCCTCAACGGCTGACTTGAGGTACTCCATCCAGCCCGCCTCCGTCCGCTTCTTGACTTGCTCGCCACTCGTCCTTCCAATCAATATCGCATCGAGGATTTCGGCGAAATGAATTGCATGTTCGTCGCTTTCAAGAAGTCGATCGATCAGCAGTTCGCGTTTGTTGCTATCGGTTTGGACGAGAAAGTCACGCGCCTCTTGGGTCCGTGGCACTCGGCCCAACAAATCCAAATACAAGCGCCGTGCGAATGCGGCGTCATCGACCTGCCGAGCAGGGGACAATCCATTTGCTAAATACGCTTTTTCCAAAGCGAGATCGATGACCCGCGTGGGATTGATCCCAAGCGGCAATCCCAGCAACGTGTCTGGCTCATGGGCATTCGCAACGCTCATGACGCACGCTGCAATCATGACAACCCATGCGATAAGTCGAAAACACAAGCACGGCATTTGCGAAAGGGTCTTGCGAGTTAGGTGGGGGAAGGAACACAGGCAGGTTAAGATTACGAATTCTATCATACCACAAATGCACCGTTTTCTCAACCGTTCGAATGTCCTTGCCCCCGGCCTCGCTTTTGAAGTCGTACCGACCTATTTCAACTGACTGTTGCTGACAAACGCAATGTGCTCATTGTCGGGCGACCATGAATTTACGTTCACCGTCCCTTGCCCGCCATACAAATAAGCGACCACGGTCGCTGGACCACCAGCAACGGGCTGCGTGCGAAGATAAACCGGTTTGTAGAACGGATGGTCCGCGGGATCCACATCGGGCATAAAGGACAAATACAAAAGGGTTTTGCCATCGGGCGACACATGCGGGAACCAATTGTTGAAACGATCATCCGTTACCTTGGTTTGACCAGAACCATCGGTATTCATTTTCCATAATTGCATGGTTCCCGTGCGGGTCGAATTAAAGAAAATCGTTTTGCCATCCGGCGAATACTCCGATCCATCATCGGCTCCGTCGTTCGTAGTAAGCCGAACCTCCGCCCCACCTTCGGCAGGTACCAAGTAAATATCCAAATTGCCATTGCGTTGGCCGGTGAACGCCAGGAACCGTCCATCAGGCGACCATCCATGCAAATACGATGGTCCTTCCTTGGTCAATACCTTGGGAACCCCACCTTCTATTGGCAGAGAGTAAATCATCGACTTGCCACCATGGTCGGCGCTGTGATGACTGATGCCTAGCATCTTGCCATCGAACGATAGAGCATGATCGTTGTTGTTGCGGTTTGCGAAGTCGGTGTTGATCTCCGACATCGTATTGGCGGCCAAGTCAAATCGATATAGCTTGCCGTTCCGGTTGACGATTAATGCTTTGCCGTCGCGAGTCCAGTTGGGGGCTTGCATGGAATCCGACACGGTATGAACGACGCGTCGGTGGCCGGTCTTTACATTCAATACCTCGAGCCTGCTGCCGATGTAATCGCGATACGGCTTGAAGTCCGCGGGCGCGGGCACCGTGATGCGAACATTGCGAAACGTTCCTTTTTCGACAACATCCGGATTGTGCGAGCAGATATATAGCCCGACGTACACTTCGTCTCCCAAATCCAGTTCGATCGGTTCGGAAGGCTGCAAGGGTTCACCGGCGAGGGCGACCGCCATGGAAATCTTCGAACCCGAACGCGAGAGCTGAATGACCTCTGGACTTTTGGAAAGCGATTGTACCTGTTCTGTTATCCCACCGCGCGCTCGACGAAACTGTAGCGACGTCAGGCCATCGCCATGGACCGCGATGTCTGCATAAGCCGAATCGTTGTCGAGGCTCTTGCGAATGATCCAGCCCAACTTTCGGTGCGGATCAACTCCTTGGCCGACCAGCTTTACGTTGGCGTCCAAGATGAAATCCCCTTTCAGTTTCTTCCAGAGCATATGAAACTCATCTTGCGCGGCCCACATGTTGGTCCCCGAACCGGAGAGTTCGTAGGTCTGCTTGTCGGGATCGAAAGCGGCCGAACCCGACTTCCGCACCGCCCCCACGTCTGTCGCTTCCGTGAATTCTCCTACCTGCGCTTTTTTGGAATCGGAAGCCTCCTGCACGGCCGCTTGACCAACCCCTCCGCTCGACAGATAAGCCGGCACAACGAGAAACAATAAAACAGGAAACAAACGGAACGGGTTTTTCATGACAGCGCTGCATTGTTGGAGAGAGGGAAACGACGGCGTTCCCGAGATCATAGCAAAACCGGTAGATCCGAGGGGGAATTCGACGGGGCGGAACGCATATTGGCCCGCCCGTATCTGCGATGGCCCGCTTGGTTTAGAATGGTCGCTTCTGAGTTGCATTTTTTCACGAATCTCACTCCTATCAAGGCACCGGCTACATGATAAAGAGCTCGCTTTCTCTTCGGTTTACAGGGGTTGTCGTCGCACCGGCAATCCTCTCCGCGATTTGTTTGCTTTCGACCGCTTATGGACAAGAAGCGGCCAAGCCATTGGTGTCCGGAGTTGAGCTCGAGAATTTTGACAAGTCTGTTTCACCGGACGAAGATTTTTTTCGATATGTCAACGGGCAGTGGCTCGCCAAGACCAAGATCCCGGACGATCAATCCAACTTCGGTGCTTTCACCGCTTTGGATATCGAAACCAAAGAAGCCATCAAGAAAATCATCGAAGACGCTAGCCTCCAAAAGTCTCCCTCGGCGATCGCAAAGCAAGTGGGTGATTTTTATCGGTCCTATACCGACGTGGCACAGCGCAACGAAGCCGGATTGAAACCCATCCAAGGCATGCTCAGTCAGATCAAAGCCGTACGAAATAAAGCCGAACTAGTACAGGTCGCCGGCAAACTTTCGCGACGCGGAGTTGCCAGCTTCTACGGATTCTACGTTGAGCCCGATGCCAAGCGTTCGGATCAGTACGCGATCTATGTCAATCAAGATGGAACGACGTTGCCCGATCGCGATTATTACTTGGAAGATGCAGAACGTTATCAAAAGATTCTCGCTGCCTATACCAAGTTCATCGAAAAAATGCTGACCCAGCTCGAATGGCCCAAGCCTGCGGAAACGGCGACCGAAATCATCGCTTTGGAACGATCGTTCGCTCAGTCGCAATGGACTCAAGTCGAACTGAGAGACCCGCTCAAGGCATACAACAAGATGCCATCGTCGGAATTGACGACCTCCTACCCCGCAGTGCGGTGGGCGGACTATGCGACCGCAGCCGGACTGCCGACGGGCTACGACATCATCGTTGGCCAACCGAGCTTCATGCAAGCTGCTTCCAATATCTTGAACGACAGCGATGTCGAAACTTTGAAAGCATACTTGGCCTTCCAACTGATCGATAACTACGCTCCCCTCTTGAGCGAATCCTTAGAACGCATGCACTTTGATTTCCATAAAACGACGCTCAGCGGTGTGACCGAACAGGAACCGCTCTGGCGACGTGGCGTCGACGCTTGCAATGGCCTGCTGGGAATGCCGGTCGGGCAACTCTACGTCGAAAAATACTTTTCACCTAAGTCCAAGGAAAAAATGAATACCTTGGTCAAGAACCTCATGGTCGCCTTTGAAAAGCGGATCGATCAATTGGAATGGATGGGCAACGGCACCAAACTGCAGGCCAAAGAAAAGCTCTCCCAATTCACCCCCAAAATCGGTTATCCAGACGTTTGGAAAGACTACTCGAGCGTCAAGATTGTGCCCAACGACGTGATCGCCAATATGGGCGAAATCATGGAGTTCGAACACAACTACCAAATCAGCAAACTCGGCAAACCCATCAACCGAAACGAATGGTACATGCCCCCGCAAACGGTCAATGCTTACTACAATCCCCTGATGAACGAAATCGTCTTCCCGGCTGCTATCCTTCAGCCTCCCTTCTTCAATCTAGAAGCGGACGACGCGGTCAACTACGGCGGGATCGGTGCTGTCATCGGGCATGAAATCAGCCACGGCTTTGACGACAGCGGTCGCAAATACGATGGCAAAGGGAACCTCCGAAACTGGTGGACCGCCAACGACCAAGAGGAATTCGAAGCGCGAACCAAGAAATTGATCAACCAATACGATTCTTACAAACCGTTTCCAAACGATAGCGTCAATGGCAAGTTCACGCTGGGCGAAAACATCGGCGATCTGGGGGGGATGAGCGTCGCCTACACGGCTTATCAGTTGTCGCTACAAGGGAAACCTGCCCCTGTTTTGGATGGGTTCTCGGGCGACCAACGCTTCTTTATCGGATGGGCCCAAGTATGGCGCCGCAAGTATCGGGACGAAGAACTCAAGAAGCGATTGCTAACGGACCCCCATTCTCCTAGCCAATACCGCTGCAATGGGATCGTATCTAACCTTGAACCGTTCTATACGGCATTCAGCATCAAACCAAACTCCAAGATGCATATCGATAACGACAAGCGAGTTCGCATCTGGTAACGTTCCGAAACAGTTTGCCTTTGGGCAGTTTGTAATTCGTCGTCTCCTCATCCAATTCTTTATCCGATGAGGAGACGTCTTTCGCCATCCGAATGTCGACGAGCCAAACCATGAGCACTCCCCTCTGCGCACCGTATCTGCTAGCCTTGGGTGGGTGCCGAAGAACGTCACTAGGGTGCACAGCGATGCTGGGCTTGGGATGGATACTGAGCGGAATGCTTCTGAGCATGCCGGGGCGACTAAACGCCGATGACCAACTTGCTCAACCTGATCAACTCTCTCAACTCGCGAAGCAATTAGAACCCTGGTACCAAATCGCTTCGGGAAGAACCGACCGATTCAGCGTAACGGGCGAAATCGTCCCCACCGTCGACGGAAGAGAACAGCCTGTACAAACAAAACTGGTTCGGTTCGACGAGGAATCGTTTGACCTAGAACTCGAGCATCCTCAATACGCTGTCGTATTGCGTCGAAGACCCGATGGGATGGCGTTCTGCCTGCCCAAACACGGCATCGTCTATCTAGGGACTGGCATCGTCGATTCGGGAGACAACCTCAAGCCCAGCGGGATTCTCAACCGGCTCGTCGGTTCTGGTTCTTCCGTTCGCTTAGGGGTCCAAATGGTCGCCAACAACACACTTGAGGATTTGGCGGGAACACTGCTCTCGATCGCGAAATGGGACTATACGTCGACCGCGCAAACTCCGTCTCAGCACACTTGGACAAGCAAAGACGCTTGGCTTCGGTTCGATAAAGAAAACCAAAGATTCCAAGCGAAGATCGATGAGCTTACTCTGAATCTCGTTTTTTCAAAAAGCGAGATGGCTCGAAAAGCGTTCGACGATTGGCCGGGCATGCGGGTCCGGCATTTAGACCGGTTCGAGCTGGAACGGCAACTGGCCCGCGGGGTTCGCCGTGCATTAGAGGTCTTATCGCCGGCAGCCACGTTGACCTCTCCAGCCCATCGGACCAGGAAAACCGAAAACGGGGAATTGAGATGGATCGAGGGCCAGCGCGTGGCTCTCTTGTCTGGTACCCCAGACGAAATCGGACGTGCGCATGGCAAACTGCTTAAACAAGAAGCGATTCGATGCATCGACTCTGTAATGTATGCGTTCGGTACAGCGCAGACAGTACTGACGGGCCGTTGGTTCCGGGATGATTTGGAGTCGGCGTATGCGAAATTGTCCCCTCATATTCCGCTACGGCATAAGCTCGAAACCAGGGCGCTGGCTGCAAGTCTGGAATTGAACCCCGACTTGATCGAGGCGCTCAACGTATTTCCCGAGATGTTCCATTGTTCCGGGTTTGCTCTCTTCGGAAAAGCGACCGAGGGAGGCAAACTCTATCACGGCCGAGTCTTGGACTACATGACGACTATTGGCCTGCAAGACGCAGCGACGACATTTATCATCGCTCCCGATGGCATGATCCCGTTTGCGAATATCGGCTACGCAGGATTCATCGGCAGCGTTAGCGGAATGAACGCGGAAAAAATTTCTCTTGGCGAGATGGGTGGACGAGGTGAGGGGCAATGGGACGGCGTACCTATGGCGACCCTCATGCGTCGCGGCTTAGAAGAGTGCTCTTCGCTCGAACAAGTCAAACAATTGTGGCGAGACAATCCTCGTACGTGCGAATACTACTATGTCTTTGCTGACGGAGAGCAAAGAAGCGCAGTCGGTGTCGCGGCAACCCCAACCGAATTGCAGTTCATCGCGCCTGGCGAATCCCACCCTCTGCTCGGTAACGGAATTCCGGACGCAATCGTTCTGTCCGAAGGAGCGCGCCTCGAAGAATTGCGAAAGCGAGTCCAAGCGGGGTTCGGTTCGTTCAACGCAATCGCCGCACAAACGTTGATGTCGCGGCCCGTCGCCATGTCCTCGAATCTGCATAACGTTCTCTTTGTTCCTGAGGACGGCGTCCTATATGTCGCCAATGCCGATCACAAGCATCCGGCAGCCGAACGACCTTACGTTCAACTGGATTTGACAGACCTGCTCAAGCAACTGCCAGGTAAAACGACCGCACCCAAAAAACCATTGTTGTCCACGGCGTCGAAATTCTTGGCCATCGATTCATTGAATCTCGAGCAGGATAGCAACGAAGATGCCCAGCGGTGCCTCGACGGACTTCGTTGGAAACCGGGCGCATTCGCGGTCGAACTAGAACTTGCAAAAAAAGGATGCGGAGATTGGTTGGTCCGCTTCCCGAGCGCGAAGCCTAGCGGCAATGCACTCAATGATCAAGTTGCGATGGAATGGTACCAAGTCAAAGACGGGTCCGGCAATCCCATCGATGCACCGGCGGCCGTGATTGTGCATGAGTCCGGCAGCGGCATGACCGTAGGACGGTTGCTTGCAAAAGCGCTCCGAGCCAAAGGGATACACACGTTCATGATCCAGTTGCCCTACTATGGAGACCGTCGCGGACCCAATGGTCGCCCCAAAGACATCAACCTCGTCGGCGCTTTGCAACAAGGGATCGCGGATGCCCGTCGGGCTCGCGATGCCGTCGCCGTCATACCGAGCGTCGATACCGCCCGCATTTCACTTCAAGGTACCAGTTTGGGTGGCTTCGTCACCGCAACCACCGCCGGC
>JANODW010000579.1:0-1961 GCA_031412875.1 Pirellula sp.
TTTTTGTCACTCGGCTCGATGTGCCTTCTATTGACTCAAAGCATAACTTTTCAAAGACTCTTTCTTTGATCGTGCTGCTGTTGGATACTTTTACGGCAGCGACGATCGATGTCAGGCCGAAATCGGGATCGAAAGCTCGAATCTCAATATCTTGCGAGCCATCCACGGGCACTTCCAAGTTTGCGGGAAGATCGCTTTGCAGATTGATTTCAGGTGCCAAATCGCCCAGTATCTTGATTTTGTAGATGACGGGGTCAGCATTGGATTCGTTCAATGAATTGGTTGCCCTAACCCGGTAGTTCGAAAGGGTAGGGTTGGTGTTTTTTTTGTCCAACTGCAGAAGCCATGAACCGGAAAATTGGGTCTCATTGGTTTCGAGTTCTAGGATTTTGCTGGAACCAATTAGCGAGCCGTTGGAAAGCACTGGATCGAACTCGACACGGCTTTTGGCCATCGGTTGATTGGCATGGGCGAAAAGCTTGACGCGTGTTCCTTCGACTGCTTCGATCGAACCATCTTGGGAGATAGATCGCGCCCGTTGTTTTGTGTATTTGGGATACTCCAAATCGATTCTGTCGATGGCGACAATCGGCACAACTTGGAGGCTGAGTTCAAAGGGGCCAGCGACTGCGTCCCCTGCATCGATCCAATATTTGAGTGGCTGATGAATACCGCCAAAACTTTTTCCGAAATCCAGTCGATAGTTGACCCCTTGGATTTCTTCATTCATCTTGAGCCTCTGGCCTATTTGTTGGCCATCGGACAGATCATATCGAATCCAGACTTGATCCCCTTTGTGCATTCCGCGGACGGTGACGGCCACGGGTAGACTCGTGCCTTGAGTGATCTTGGCAGTGCCGGGTGAGACGTTGGTAATTCGGACGCGGGCTGCAGGCGCGATATTGGACCAAGGCATCAGCATACGTGCGATGGAGGTAACACCGCTTTTCGGAGACGCAAAAAAATAGACGGAGCCGGTGAGAAGGAAAGCGAACAGCAGGGCAGCGAGCCGGACAAGGTTTGCAGAATCGATGATAGCGGTGGAGTCTTGGCCGTCCAAATTGCGGACAGCGAACCGGCCGACGGTGGCGAGCACGCCACGTGGGGCGGGATGCTCACGGCTTGTAGAAAGCTGCAGCCAGCTAATCAGGCTTTCTTTCATTTCGGGATATTGCTTTTCAATTTTCCGAGCGGCGTGTTCTGGATGGATGGAATGGAAAAGCAGAGGCAAAATCCGAACAGGAATCCACCAGAGGGACCAGCCGGCAACAAAAAACAGAACCGCGAAACGTGCGGGGATGTTCAAGGGCCAGATCCAATGATCCACGAGAACCGCGAGTAGCAGCGAAATGACCACAACGCAGAGCCAACCGATGATCCCGACACCCATTTCAACGCGGCGCATGTTTCCTGCGGCTTCGACGAGGTACTGGTGCAAACTATCGCGGTTAAGTTGGGCTGGAACGCCGCTACGCAACCCCACGGGATCGGATTTGGTAGCTGGAGTGGTTAACTGGGACATAGAGCGGTACTTGCCTGAGCAAAAGTTGCATCGATGCGGTTCTTGACCACGCGGAACCGCAAGAGCCGCGCTCGCGGGCCGGGTTGGGGTCTGGAAAATCATACGTTTCTGTTGGCCTAGATCTAGTATATCTGTTTAGACGAGCGATCCGCCGATTTGATTCGAATTCCCCAAGCGGAATACGAAAATATCCGTTGCCCACTTTCGAAATCCACGCTTGCAATCCGACTAGACGTTACAGGAGGGAGAACGCACCTGGGCGGGCCTGGCCGTCCCTGGCAAAGCAGGTGGGGGTTGGGGGCACCGCTCGCCAACGCTTCGAGGGCAGCGGTTGACAAATGGGGCTCGTCGTTTAGACTCGCACTCGGACTTGGGTGCTGAGTCAGCATGTGGCTGATTTGGAGAATAGGGAAAACGGTGCAAATCCGTTGCGGTCCCG
>JANODW010000580.1:0-5034 GCA_031412875.1 Pirellula sp.
GGTTGGCGCCCGAATTCGCCTCCCCAAATGATAAGCGTCGAATCCAAGAGTCCGCGATCTTTAAGATCCTTTATCAGTCCGGCGATCGGCAGATCCGTGTTGCCTGCGTGGAATTCGTGATTCTTTTTCAGATCGCCGTGCGCTTCCCAATTGTCATCGTTGTGGGCTCCACCGGAGTAAAGCTGAATGAAGCGTACGCCTCGTTCAACCAATCGCCGTGTAATCAAACATCGGCGTCCAAAATCGTCGGTGCGGCTTTTGCCGATCCCATACAGATCCAGCGTTGCTTGAGACTCTTGCGAAAGATCGACCGCTTCGGGCGCACTGGTTTGCATTTTGTATGCAAGTTCGTAGGATGCGATCCTGGCTGCCAAATCATTCATGTCGGCCCGCGAAGCGAGATGCGATTCGTTGCTTTCGCGTAAGTTGTCCAGCAGGAGTCTTCGCATTTCCGGGGTCGTTCCCTCTGGAAATTTGAGGTCGATCAGCGGAGGCCCTTGCGACTTCATGATCGTTCCCGCATAGGATGCAGGCATATATCCGCTGGACCAGTTCTTTGCGCCCGAGATGGGTCCTCCCTTTTGATCGAGCATTACGACGAAGCCGGGCAAGTTTTCGTTGACGGTCCCCAATCCATAGTTTGCCCAGGAGCCCAAACACGGACTGCCACTGAGGAGCTTGCCGGAGTTCATCATGAGCATGGCAGAACCATGGATGGGGCTATCGGCCGTCATCGACTTGATGAACGCGATATCGTCCACGTGTTGCGAAAGGTGGGGAAAGAGTTCGGAGACCCATTGGCCCGATTGGCCGTATTGTTTGAAGCTCCATTTGGGTCCGACGACGCGTCCTTTGTCTTTGCTGCCTCCGCGTCCTTTGGTTTTCACCGAAATGGTTTGACCGTCTAATTTGTATAATTCCGGTTTGTAGTCAAACGTGTCCATGTGGCTTGGGCCGCCGTACATGAACAGAAAGATCACGCTTTTGGCTTTGGCGGGATGGTGCGGTTCTTTGGCCGCCAACGGGTTCGCAAATTTCGTGTCTTCCCCGCGAGCTTTGGAATCAAAAAAGCCTGAGCTGGACAGCATTCCCGTCAAGCCCAGGGAAGTGAATCCAGCGCCGGATTCCCACAAGAATTCTCTGCGGGTTCGTCGACAAAAAGTTTTTTGCGGGAGGTCGGTCATCGTAGGATTCCAAGGTAACAGAGTGGTTCAAAAAAGTCTTCGATTTTGACGAATGGACCGTTATTCCAGATAGATGAATTCGTTCAAGTTCAACACCAGCAAACAGA
The DNA here is from genome assembly GCA_031412875.1 of Pirellula sp. Lineage (GTDB taxonomy): Bacteria > Planctomycetota > Planctomycetia > Pirellulales > Pirellulaceae > JBKCUI01. Next base: position 1,292 of record JANODW010000580.1, read on the forward strand.
ACTGTTCGAGGGCTCTGTCCGGACTCAACTGATGTTTCTGCTCCATCGACTGCATGAAGCGTTTGCCTTTCTCGATTTCATTTGCGGTCGCTTTGCGCTGAAAGCAGAGTTCGTAGGCGACTTGAATTTGAGCGTCGCGATCGGCGCGTCCAACTTTTGAAGCGATTCGATTTGCAAGTTCGGACGATTGGTCATTGGCAAACTGTCCGTTCAACATAGCAAACGATTGTCCCGGTTGCGTTGTTGTGAAACGGGCTTCGCAGCTAGTGTCTGTTTCGGGGAAATCGAAACTGGCCAACAGTGGCGTGATCAACGATCGCTTAACGTGAATGTAGACACTTCGACGTGCCTGTTGTGCAGGAGTCGATTTCTCCCAGCCCTTGCCTGGTACGGATTGGCCCGCCAAAACTTCTGCAGAAATGGTGGGGTAGATCGAGGGGCCGTACATTTCTGGATTGAGTTTGCCGTTGACGCTCAGCAGCGCGTCGCGGATCTCCTCGGCGCTAAGGCGTCGCATATCCATTCGCCAGAGTTGATCGTTGGCAGGATCTTTGGCCAAGCCGGCTTCTTGTCCAGCAGAGGACATGGCATAGGCTGACGAGAGCATGATCATTTTGTGCAATCGTTTGATTTTCCAACCGTTGGCTACAAAGTCAGCAGCGAGCCAATCCAACAATTCGGGATGGGTGGGGGGAGTTCCCAGACCACCGAAGTTATTCGAGCTTCGGACAATGCCGCGTCCGAAATGTCCCTGCCAAACGCGATTCACAAAAACGCGAGCGGTAAGCAAATTGTCGGGAGACGTGATCCATTTGGCGAGGGCAGTTCGACGACCGCTTGAGTTCTGTTTGACGGCAGGTTCGATGACCGGCGGAGGCTTGCCAAACAAACGGGGGAACCCAGGCTCCACCAGTGCGCCATGATTGCCGGGCGTGCCCCGTTTGAGCACGAAGACGTCGGCGGGTTTCTGCGTTCCGAGTTCTTTTACGACGAGAGCTTTGTCGATAGGGGGTTCTCGCTGCAACACTTCGAGCAATTTCGAGGCCGCCTCGTATTTAGCAAACTCATCGCTTCCTAGAACTTCCAATCCACGCTTCTTGATACGCTGGGTGAGATTGTTCTTGTTCCCCTTTTCCGGTTTTGGCGACTCAATCTCTCCCCCTGATTCTCCTTTTTTGCGAGCTTCGTCTGCCGTGACGGTCCGGAAGATAACTTCTAATCGCTCGATTTCGGCTTTCACCACTTCCATTTGTTCTTTTCGGTCGCGAACCGCCGCTTCGTATTCTCGCTTGGATTGTTCTGACGCAAAGAGGTTCTCCTCGATGTTGGGACCACCGCCGCTCATCGGTCGGATGTTTCGCAGAAAGCTAAGCAGTTCGTAATAGTCCGTCTGCGGGATCGGATCAATTTTGTGATCGTGGCAACGAGCGCAGTTGAAGGTGAGACCGAGCATTCCTTGTCCCACGGTGGTGATCAAGTCGTCGTAGCCATCGTACATGGCGAGTTCCCGATCGGCGGGTTCATCGTCCCAAACCCCGAGCCGATAAAACCCGGTTGCAATAAGCTGTTCCGATGTCGGTTGCTCCAACTCGTCTCCAGCCAATTGTTCAAAAAGAAACTGGCTGTATGGTTTATCATCATTGAAGGATCGGATAACGTAGTCTCGATACCGCCAAACGTGCGGCTTGGGGTTGTCTCTCTCGAAGCTATTGGTTTCGGCATAGCGAACCACGTCCAACCACTTGCGGCCCCAATGCTCGCCATACTGGGGCGATTGCAAAAGGTTGTTGACCAGTTTTTCCCATGCATTGGGGGATGTATCGTTTTCGAACGCGGCGACTTGCTCGGGTGTTGGAGGTAGTCCGATCAAATTGAAGGTAGCACGACGGATCAGGGTGCGTTTATCGGCAACTGGATTCGGGGCGAGGTGTGATTCGTCTAAACCGGCGAGAATAAACTGGTCGATGGTGTTTGAACACCAACCGGGGCGGCTTACCTCGGGAACCTTCGGAGCAACCAACGGACGGTACGCCCAATGCGTTGACCAAGTTGCCCCTTCTCGAATCCATCGCTTGATGATCTCCACTTCGGAAGGTTTTAGCGGTTTGCCCTCGGGAGGCATTCGAACGGATTCGTCATGCGAAGTGATCCGTTCTAAGATCGTTCCCGCATCGGGGTCGCCCGGCACAATCGCAGGCTTGCCCGAGTCCGTATCGGCCAACGCCCGCTCGCGGAGATCGAATGCGATGCCGCCCGAGGTCGCGCTTGGACCGTGGCATCGCACGCATTTCATCGCCAGAATAGGTTGGACCGTCCGTGCAAAATCAAGCGGCGAAGTCTCGTCCGCGATCGTAAATCCACTGGATATCCCCACTAGGATCCACATCCAACTGAGGTGCCGAACCTGGTAGGGCGAAATCGAGGAACATTGCGTCATAGCGGCGTTTTGGAAGATCTAGGAAATCTAGAGGCGGGTAGGGGGGCGACTGGCAGTCGATTGTTCCCTTGGAACCGCAGAAGAGGTTTGGAGTAGCAGAGTTCCAACGGAGCAATCGAACATTTGATTATACTCGATCCATCAAACAATTGGAAACCAGCCCGTCGTAACGTCACAGACGAACGCTGGGCCATTCTCTCACTCTCGCATCACGATTTTCCCGTTCGGCAGCTAAGCGTCCCATCAAGCCGTCCGGCGCAGCATTGCCATGCTCCGTCGTCCCGATCTCATGTCCCGCCAGGATCCGGATCTTTAACCTGCTCGCTTGGACTGCGGAACATAGACGGCGACCGAATGGGTTGTTGGTACGTCCGCCGTGGTGATTTCGTTTTCCACGTTGCGACGGAAAGACAACCTACGCCAACGGATAATCAAAAAAGGAACCACGAGCCATAGGATTCCCTTGATGGTAAAGAAAGCGACCGTTCCAAGAGCCAAAACCCAAGGATTTTGAGTAACAGCATTCAAAAATTGCTCTAACATGGTAAATCCCTGCAAAATTCGATTTGGTTCGTTCGTAGAATACCTCTACTCATGGTTTCGACAAGGGCTCCGTCGGACAATTCCTGCACTGTCCGATTTTGCACAGTTTTGCAAAGTTTGTGCTTCGTCGGACGAAAAAAGTCTTAGACTTCGATCGGCGGCATTGTCTCAACCTGCGAAAACGCTGTCCCATGCATCTCGCTTTTGGCTCTTAGGCATCGGCGAGGAGGAAGCAATCTCTGCGAGGCCATTTACGTCCGAGAGAATCGTTTCTTCCAAGTCTTGCTGTGCCGGCTCCCATGTGGCCTTGGGTTCCTGCAAGAAATTCCAATCGGAGTAAGCATCCAAGGCTCGTTCGGTGCGCGGCAATCCGACCTTGCTAGATTCGATCGGGGCGATCGTGTCGGCAATTTGTTCGCCTTGTATTTGTTCGACCTCCGATTCTTCGCGATCCGATCCTTCGACTTCCGTTTCTTCGCGCTCCGTTTCTTCGACGGCTGCTTGTTCGACGGCGGCCAAGGCGTTGGACATTTGCTCGTAGGTCGATTCGGCGACGTTTTGTTCGGCGACGTTTTGTTCGGCGACGTCTTGTTCGGCGAGAATTACGTGGCGCAGCAGTTCGCGGATCGACCACTCGTCGGGCGCGGGCTTCGCGTTCGCCGCGGCGTCGTCGATCGGCGTGATGACGTCGAGATAGCGCTGCTGGCTTGTGCGCACGAGATCGAGGATCGCTTCGCGCGGCTTCGCGCCCTGGTGCTGGATG
>JANODW010000581.1:0-9523 GCA_031412875.1 Pirellula sp.
TTTGCCGGGCAAGGTCGATTTTCTGTAACGGAGGCTCGCGTCGATGGTTCCTCGGCAAGCGATGGGGTTCCAAGTGGCGACGGCGAGCGGATTGCTCTTGGAAAAAACGTGGACGCTCTTCTCCCAAGTGTCGAGTCGCAGGGCTTGTTCGCGCTGCGACAGGGAATGATAAAAACCGAAGAAAAGGCCCAAAGAAAGCCAAATGCAAAACTGCTGCCTGGCGAGGGGAGCTGGAGATTGCCCAGCGGATTGCAACAATGCCTTTGCTTCCCAAGCAGCGAAAATAGTGAGCAGCGCGAACAAGAAGATGCACCAAGCAATTCCCACGTATTCTTGGGCCGCGATCGAGGCGAGGGCTGTGGCTAGCACCGCGACCATGGGATATCGGGTTCCCAAGCGGAAGCCGCGTTGGCGTACCCAGCGAAAAATCTGGCTTGAAACGTGGTTTTTAGGAAACATGTTGCGAAACGGGGACGGCCGAAATGGTGATTTCCTACCTCATTGGGAAAGTCGCGGGGCGTTCCAGTTTTTGTCTCGTCAACGAATTACAAGGGTTTACGGCGATTATGCAGGGGTGCCTAATCGGTCGGCACACGGAATGCAACTATTAAATTCCATCAGTCGGAACTTGATGCGAAACCGCCGCATCTGACCCTTGTCACTCTAACGAGATCTGCAGCCAGCCATGACCAAGAGATTCAATCCTCGATCGAACAAAACAACCGGCCGTAAGTCAGGTGCGTCCTATCTTAGCGAAGATCGCGACAGCTTGGGTGCAGAACTCGACGTTTTCGGATTCGAAGAAGAAGAAGAGGAGGATGCTGACGATCACTCCGCCGACGAGGAAAGCATGCTGGAAGACGAGTCCGGCGACGACTTTCGAGGCGACGAAGGGAACGAATCGGTCGACGCAACCGAAGACCCTGTTCGGATGTACCTGATGCAAATGGGTGAAATTCCCTTGCTGACTCGCCAAGAAGAAGTGAGTGCGGCCAAGCGTATCGAGTTGACCCGCACCGACTATCGCCAATGGATGCTCGCAAGCGATTTCATGCTCCAGGGTGCAACCAAATTGCTCGAGCAAGTTCGCGATAGCAAATTGCGATTGGACCGGACCATCGAGGTCAGTGTGACCAACGCTTCCGAAAAGATCGCCATCATGCGACGCATCGGCCCAAATATCAAAACTCTCCGACATCTTTTGTTGCGAAACCACGGCGACTACTTTGCCGCCATCAACAAGAGCTTGCCCATCAGCGAGCGACGACAAGCATGGAAACGATTGGTTTGCCGTCGCAACAAGGCCGTCCGATTGATCGAGGAAATGAATCTCCGAACGAACCGCTTGGAGCCGATTTTTCAAAAGCTCAACACCATCCAAAGCCAAATGGTCGTCCTTCGCAATCGAATCGACTCCGCAAGAGCGACCGGTTTTTCAGACGGGATCCCAATCGCCAAGTTGCGTGCCGAACTTTTCTACCTGATGCGAATCACGTTTGAAACCCCGAAAACCCTCGCTCGACGGTGCCAACGGGTTCAAATCCATCGCGTTCAATACGACGCCGCCAAACGGGACTTGTCCGCAGGCAACTTGCGACTCGTCGTGTCGATCGCTAAAAAGTACCGCAATCGTGGCTTGAGCTTCCTCGATTTGATCCAAGAGGGAAACACCGGCTTGATGCGAGCGGTGGACAAGTTCGAATACGAGCGAGGATTCAAATTTTCGACCTACGCAACATGGTGGATCCGCCAAGCGATCACGCGAGCCATTGCCGACCAAAGCCGAACCATCCGCGTCCCAGTTCATATGATCGATACGATGAGCAAAGTGCGTCAAGTCACCCGTGACCTGATCCAAGAATTGGGCCGTGAGCCATCGGTCGAGGAAACCGCAGAACGCGCTGGCCTCTCGCTGGACGATGCACGCGTGGTTCTGAAAATGGCGAGACAACCACTCTCGCTCGACCAACCCGTTGGCGACCACGAAGACAGCTTCTTCGGCGAATTTCTAGAAGACTACCGAGACGATGATCCGTTGTACGAAACCAACCAAGCGACCCTCAAACAACAGATTCACGAAGCGATGCAAACCCTCAACTATCGCGAACGCGAAATCCTCAAACTGCGGTACGGCCTGGCTGACGGATACGCCTACACGCTCGAAGAAGTGGGCAAGATTTTCCAGGTGACACGCGAACGCGTCCGCCAAATCGAAAGCAAAGCAGTCAAGAAGTTGCAGCATCCACAACGAAGCAAATCCCTGACCAGCTTCATCGACGGTTTGGACATGACACCCTACCAAGACATCGCAGCCGCTGGTTCCCAAGACCGAATCATCTAGTCTCGGGAGCAGCCCCTATCCGATAGGCAACCGGGTTCGCTCTCGGATGTTCGGATTAAAATAGCCGAGGTTGATATGCCGTTTTGGTTCGCCAGAGTTTATATTTGAGGATAGAAACTCAGGCGAACCCTTTTCCTAGACGCACTCAACCCGCGGCCAACCATGTCCAACAAGGCGATCGAATCCAGCCCCTTTGCCCACCGGGAGGAGGCCCGCGCAACGATCAGCCTTTGGATGCTCCTGTTCTCTTTGGTGGTTTGTGCCGCGTTCTCCATGCTGATCATGTTCGCAGCTCGAGTGCCTGCGATCTCCAACAACATCAATGACTTTTTGGGGATTGCGAGGACGGCCAAGCCGGGTAAACCCGACCGCTCCACGCATCTATTCTTTCTGCTGTTCTGCTACGCTTCGCCGCTGCTCTTGGCGACGTGGGTCGGTTTGATTCAGATTTTCATCAGCCGATTTGTCAATGCTCGCAAGCAGGTCGCAGCGGACCATGAGCCTGAGAGCCCCTTTGCTTAAGGTCACTGCAACCATGATCAACCAGACCGAAGCGATCCACAAACACCTTGGTGTGCGCATCGATGCGGATGAGATCGACCACTACACATTGCTTGGGCTCGAACCCAATGCAAACCCAGAGCAGATCAAGCAAGCTTTGCGCATGGCGGTCAACGCATGGAATCACTCCGATACCAAATCGGATCCGGAATCGGCCCAATGGGTCGCCAAGCGACTCAAGCAAGCGCAGTCGGTACTGTTGGATACACAGAAGAAAAACGCTTACGATGCAAGCCTGCGAGAAAAAGCATCGCATGCGGAAAACTCTTTTTTTCCGGATGCGGACCCCTATGCACCCTTTGATCCAGCGGAGTGCCTAGTCGCATCCGGGCCGATGCGATCGTTCGTGGATTTCGGCAATGCCGACGACCGATGGAGCGAACTGGGGCGGAGGATACCGAGGTTGTTGCAAACGTCGTCGCAGGATGCGGTTGCCTTCGAAGCTCCCGCGATCGCGATAGCCGATCCGCCCACGATCAACAAAACGCCACTCAGCGGGGCGACCGCTTTCAAGATCGAACAGCTAAGGCGCAAACGGATGCTCTCGCAACGGATCTATCTGGCCGGTTTCTTAACCCTGGCAGCGGCCTTCTTGGCCTATGCAGGAATTCAATTTGCAATGAATCGCTATCAGGTCGCACAGCGATCAGAGAACGATGCAAAGGAATCGGCGGTGAAATCCGATTTGCCGAAACTGCCCGAAAACGGGCCCAAAAGCATTGGCGGGCATCTGGCTCCCAAAGGAACAGGAAACAGTTCCGGTATGGTGCTCCCCACTCTTTCCAGAGAAGAGCTACCGGAAGGAAGCCCACGAGAATTCACCGAAAACAACCCCTTTGGGATGACGCCCAAAGCGGCCTGGGTCGCTGCCATGAAGAGCGCTCGGGAGGCCATCGACAATGCCGATTTCGAAAGATTCCATAATCAAATGGAGATCGCGTTGCCATTGTCTTCGAGCGTTGAGATGACCGCCAAACAAGCCAGGCTCGACCAACTCGGGCAATTGTATGAGATCTTTATCAAAGCGGTCCGCGAAGCCAAGACGAAAATGCGTGGGACGGAAAGCTTGTCGGTCGGCAAGTCCATCGTCAGCATCGTCGAAATCAAGGAGGACGAGTTGATCGTCCGTCTGCAGGGCCAGAACGAGCGATATTCTTGGGACCGCTTGCCACCGGGGATCGCAAACGCCATGGCCGATTTTACCTTGAGCGAGCGAGAACCTACCGACTTGGCTGCTCGGGCCGTTTATTTTTCATTATCACCCGCTCGCAATGATCTCTTTGCAAAGAAGGTGAAAGATTGGTTTGAGAAATCGGTTGGAAAAGGCTCCGTTCGCAAAGATTTGGTCCAAGCTTTAACCGATACCTACGAATAAGTCCGAGCGTGGGCGATGAGAAAGCTACCAACTTGAGGCCCTGTTGTGATAGAAACCGCAATCCCACCCGTTCTGCCACCGACAATGCCACCGACACTGCCACCGGTGTTACCCAGCATTGTCGCAGAGGCAAGCCCGCGACCAGTCCGGCGTTGGCACAAACGGCTGTTGCTCGTAGTGCTCTGCTTTGGGCTCGTTTTGGGGATCGCATGGGCGACATCGCCTCGGGTCAAGTTGTTGCACAATACCGAGTCCGTCGCTTCTCGTTTTGAATCGAGCATCCATACGGTCGCAGAGCAAGTCGACCGGGCGATGAACGCCGAGATTGCAGGCCGTGGATTGGCAAAAGCGAACCCGGCAGATTGGCGAACGGTCGCGCGCCGGACCAGTTTGGGATTGATCGGGAACGGATTGTCGTTGGAAGAATCGCGCGCGGTCGAGCAGTTGCCCGAAGAACAACGGGCGATCTGGTGGACGGAATATCTCCTCAAAGATCGTCGCACGTATGACTACTTGGCGGAACGTTGGACGCGTGCCACGGTCGGGACGAACAACGGTCCCTTCCTGATCTTTCGACGGCGTAAATACGTGGACTGGATGGCGGACCATTTTGAAAAAGGAACGCCGTACGATCGCGTCGTTCGCGATCTCATCGAGGCCAAGGGTTCGTGGACCGATTCCCCGCAAGTGAATTTTCTGACTGCCACGATGGACGACGCGGATAATAAAAAGCCGGACGCGATCCGACTCGCTGGACGCACGTCGCGGGCTTTCCTGGCGCAACGCATCGATTGTTTGCAATGCCATGAAGACTACTTGGGCAAAGTCCATTTTCCCGAAACTCCGAGCGGCGAACTGCTCGACGGGGCGATCGAGGAAGGGGACGAAGAACAAACCGATCGCACCAATCGAACCGATCGAACCGGCCAGCAGGCCGACTTCCACCAACTTGCCGCGTTCTTTTCAGGAGTCCGGTTAGACAATGCGTTTGTCGGCTTGCGCAATTCGCAGCCCGACTACAAAGTCACTTATCTCCACCAAGAAAAAGACACGAGCGTCGTGCCCCAAGTCCCCTACCTTCGCAACTTGATGCCGACCCAAGGGGATCCCAGGCATAGGTTGGCTGTCTGGGTGACGCATCCGGAAAACCAAGCGTTCGCTCGCGCCACGGTCAATCGCATGTGGGCTATCCTGTTCGGCAAGCCCTTGGTGGAACCGTTGGACAGCATTCCCATCGCTGGGCCGTTCCCGCCGGGCCTCGATATTTTGGCTGATGATTTTTCGAAGAATGGGTTTGACATCAAGCGGCTTATCCGAACCATTGTCTGCACCGAAGCGTTTCGGCGGGACTCGCGATTGGATATTGACATCACCAGTGAAGCGGTGGAGAAAGAGCATGAGAACTGCTGGGCCGTTTTTCCGTTGACGCCGCTCCGGCCCGAACAAGTGGCCGCCTCCATTCATCAGGCATGCCGACTACATGCGATCGATGAGAGCAGTTCCATCCTCTCGAAATTAGAGCTGTTTGGCGGGGTTAACGATTTCACCAAGGCGTACGGAGATCAGGGGGACGATGAATTCACGCAGCAATCGGTGACGATCCCACAAAGGCTCCTGGTGATGAATGGAGCGTACGTGAGTGAACGGATCAAAAACAATCCTGTCATGAACGCGGCTACACGCATTGCGCTGCTCGCCGCGACGGACAAATCGGCGGTCGAGTTGGCTTACATGGCAACATTGAATCGCATGCCCAGCGGAGTGGAGTTGAATGCGTTTTGCGAACGCCTCCATGACACCCGAGGGAAATCGCGAGCGCAGGCCATGGGTAGTATTTTCTGGACTCTCATCAACAGCACGGAATTCCAATGGAACCATTGATAGCGGGCCGCGATGGCAATGAGCCGGGATGCCATTCTTTGAGGAACTTTCAGAGGCGACGCTTCTTGCGCGGCGGTGCCTATGCAACCGGTGGATTGCTCAGCCAGGGGATGCTCACTAGGATTGCCGAACGGCTCTCAATCGCCAGTGAGTCGAAAGACAACGACAAGCTCGCAGCCAAAAGTTTGATTATCCTTTGGATGCAAGGGGGCCCAAGCCAGTTAGAAACCTTTGATCCCCATCCCGATACCAAGATCGGAGGCGAGACCAAGGCGATCCAAACGTCGGTCTCCGGGCTGCAGATCGCAAGCACACTGCCTCGCACGGCGGAGATCATGCACCGCGCTACGCTGATCCGCTCCTTGGTATCCAAGGAAGGCGATCACGAACGTGCGACCTACAATATGAAGACCGGCTGGCGCCCGGATCCTACCCTGGTCCATCCAGCCATCGGATCGGTCATTTGCCACCAGACCCAAGACAACATTGAGATCCCTCGGCATGTCTCGATTTTGAGCGGGCAATGGCCTTCGCGCGGTGGGTACATGGGAAGCGTGCTCGATGCATTCCAAACCGGTGACCCCAAAGACCCGTTGCCCAACCTCAAAAGCTACACCGAAAAAAAGGTGTTTGAGAACCGGATGCACGATCTGAAAAATGTCGTCGAATCGGAGTTCCGACGCGGACGATTGCGAGAGCTCGACAAAGTCAAGACGCTCCATGAATCGTCCACGGATCGCGCAACCACCATGATGGCCAGCGAGCAGATCAAGGCCTTTGATATTGCATTAGAACCCTCTGGGGTCGTCGCGTCGTTTGGCGACAACTCCTTTGGGCGCGGATGCTTGGCGGCGATTCGATTGATCGAACAAGGAGTGCGATGTGTCGAAGTAGAGCTTTCGGGATGGGACTCACACGTCCAAAACTATTCCCTGCAAAGCGGTCGCTGCGCGATTCTCGATGCGGCACTCCATGCCTTGATCCAGCAACTCGATCAGCGCGGTCTTCTCCATCAAACGATTGTCATGTGCGGAGGTGAGTTTGGCCGAACGCCCAAAATCAACGTGGCAGATGGTCGCGACCATTGGCCCACGGGGTTCAGCACGCTTTTAGCAGGTGGTCCTTTCCGCGCCGGTCATGTGCACGGCGAAACCACTCCCGAATGGATCGAGACCGGAAAGGATCCTCTTCTGGGTGTAAAAGACCCAGTCAAAATTGAGGACCTGCATGCAACCCTGCTCCACTCTTTTGGCATCGATTTCTCTAAGGAATTGCAGACACCCATTGGCAGGCCGCTCGCCTTGAGCTCGGGATCGATCATCCGATCCTTGTTCTAGCGGCGTTGTCCCATTCTGCGCAGGAATCGCTATACTCGGAACCCATGCATCCTGCTGTTCCCTCATCGTACCTTTTTCGTCCGGCATTGCTTTTCAATGAACCCGTTTGCTGTGGAGCTTCATGGCGTCTCCAAAAAGTTCGGAAACCAACAGGCGGTCCACCCGATGGACCTGGCCGTTCCAACGGGCTCGATCTATGGTTTCATAGGCCCCAATGGTTCTGGCAAAACCACCACCATGCGGATGATCTTGCGAATTTACAAACCCGACAGCGGTTCGGTGACTGTTTTGGGGAACGATCATGGGGACTGTGCGGACGATCGCGTCGGCTATTTGCCGGAGGAGCGTGGGCTCTACCGGCGCATGACGGTCAGACGAGTTCTGCGGTACTTCGCAAAAATAAAAGGATTGCGCAACCCCGATGCAAGCATCGATCGTTGGTTGAAAGAGCTCGGCGCGAGCGAGTGGCAAAAGAAACGAATCGACCAGTTATCCAAAGGGATGGCCCAAAAAATCCAGTTCATCAGCGCGGTGATCGCAAATCCTCAGCTCGTCATTTTGGATGAGCCATTTACAGGGCTGGATCCAGTCAACATGGAGGTCCTACGCGACGCGGTTTTGCGACTTCGCGACGCAGGCACGACGGTCATCTTCAGCACGCATGATATGGGAATGGCGGAGCAAATGTGCGATCGTGTCTGCATGATCTTTCAAGGCAAGAAAGTCCTGGATGATTCTCTTGAGCAAATCGCTTTGCACTACGGGGATGCTCGTCTACGCGTACGACTATCCAACCGAGATCAACTCCCCACGGCATTGCCGGGCGTGCTCGAACAAATCGATCGTGGACGCAGCATGGATCTGGTCTTGTCCAAGGACGCCAGCCGTCGTGAGATCCTGCAGCAGCTCATGTCCGCGGGCGATGTCGAGCATTTCGAAATGGTCAAACCCTCCTTGCACGATATCTTTGTTTCGATTGCCAAGCCTTCGAACTCGGAAACAACGGTAGGAGCATAATCGTTGGCTAAGCTGTTTTTTTACTACTCGACCATGAACGCCGGCAAATCCACGATCCTGCTTCAATCGAGCTACAACTATCGCGAACGAGGCATGAATACCCTCGTCTTCTCCCCGCAGATCGACGATCGTTTTGGCGTTGGAAAGGTCAGTTCTCGAATCGGATTGCAATCCGACTCAATCGCGGTGTCGGCTTCGGACAACCTGTTCAGGTTGGTCCAAAAAGAACATACCACGCAATGCGTTCATTGCGTACTCGTCGACGAAGCCCAGTTTTTAACAAAACAGCAAGTCAGACAACTCAGCGACGTTTGCGATGAGCTGGATATTCCTGTCCTGACCTACGGACTGCGAACAGACTTTCAAGGCAACTTGTTCGAGGGGAGCCATCACCTCATGGCTTGGGCGGACACCTTGAACGAAATCAAAACGATTTGCCACTGCGGACGCAAGGCAACGATGGTCTTGCGCATCGACTCGAACGGCAAGCCTGTGCGCGATGGGGAGCAGATTCAAATCGGGGGCAACGAACGGTACGTTACCGTCTGCCGCAAGCACTTCAAAGACGGGCTTGCCGAGCGGACTTCGCAGGATCTCCCTTTTGACGATCTATAAGACTGCAGCATACCAAAACCGTAGTTTGGGACCATTGTCCCGAACAAACAAACAAAGGTCCCGAACAAACGAGGGTCCCGAACGGACGAGGGTCCCGAACAAACGAGGGTCCCGAACAAACGAGGGTCCCGAACAAACGAGGGTCCCGAACGGACGGACGGGACAAGGGTCCCATCCTACGTGTGTGGATTCTGTCTAGGTGCCGGTGGGGTTTAATCCATTCCGGGGATCCATAGCTTGCTGCCCCCGCTGGCACCGCTCTCGGCACTGGCTGGCGGCGCGTCGGATTGGCCTGGAGTCCAGAGGCCGGACGAGGAAGCAGAGTTGGAGGCGAGAGCGGGCTCAGGCCTTCCGCCACGTCCGGATCGTTGGGCTTGCTGTTGGCGTTGCATGGCC
>JANODW010000582.1:0-10296 GCA_031412875.1 Pirellula sp.
CCGGGACTTGAAGGTCCCACCGATTCGCACGATCCGTTCTGATCTTCCTGCAGCTCTCGAGCAGGTGATTCAAAAGTGTTTGGAGCGGAATCCGGATCAGCGGTATCAGTCCGCGTTGGCGTTAGAAGCGGATCTTAGGAAATGGCTTGCTGGCGAAAAAACGATGGCGCTTCGCAGTCGCGAGGTGAAGCGTTTTGCGATGGGATCAGCCGCTGTAGGATCGGTGTGTTTGCTGATAGGCATCGCGGCCCTTGCGCTGCGCGCTGGCTGGTTCACATCGGAATCGTGGAGGGGCAAAGAAGTTCGCGCCACCAACAATGCGGAAAACCTAGTACCGCCCAAAGTCCATTTGGAATCATGGTTGGATCAAGGGGAAGTACCTGCATTGCTCGTTTGGACCAAGAGCACCGACGCCCGTTCTCGCACCGGAGACATAAAATCGCTTGTAGAAAAATACGCAACCGGCGAACCGAGTTGGAGATGGAATTTTGCGAGACTGTTTCAAGAGACCGATCTCGCGGAAGAACCGCAAGACTTGACCCAACTCGCCAATAGCTTCATTGCCAATGTGGACGAGAAGTATTGGTTGGAAGCTACCTTAGCGGTGCCCGACCGATTCATTAACGAGCTAGAGCAATTGGTTTTCGTGGAAAAGCGACAAAGGCAGCGAGAAACGCTTTTTCGAATCGTCGCCGACAGATGGGTGCAGCGGTCGGACCTGGAAGGACTGATGCGTCTCTTTGCAGAAGCGAATATGGACGAGCTGCATTGGCTGGTCCCCACCCTCTTAAAATTTGCGAACGGACCGTCGCCCGATTTCAAAACCGCGCTCATGGAACGGTTTGATAGCACAGGGCTGGAATTGGATGCTTCAGGCAAAGTGCGACACGGTGCTCCCCAGCCTGAATCCACCGCGCGATGGCGTGGCAAACTGGGTTTGATCGCGTTTGGACTCCAAGACTGGGAGCGAGTCGATCGAATTCTCGCCGCTTCCATCGATCCGCGAGCGAGAAACTACTTTATCTATTGGTTCGAGGGATGCAAGTTTTCAATCAACCCCCTGCTGGATCGCTTCGCCGATTATCAAGATGATTGGCGGTCGACTGCGGTGATAGCTTGCATGTCAAGGATCCCCAATCACAGAATTTCTTCAAAACAGCGGGATCAGTATATTGGAATACTCAAAGATGCCTACCTGCATCACCCTTCGTCGGCGGTCCATCGGTCTGCGAGAAAATTGCTGACTCTCTGGGGACGATCAGATATCGTCGCCGAAGCGGACGCTTCGGATCAGGCTCGCGAAATTCGCAGTGATCGCAATTGGTATCGGACCCCTTCTGGAATGACTATGAATATCGTGCGAGGACCGACAACATTTTGGTACGGGCCTCCCACGGCCGAGCGGCGTACCTTCCGCGGGGGATTGACTGAACTGCCGCACTCGTTTGCAGTGGCCGACCATTTGGTCAGCGAAGTCGAGTACTCCCAATTCGATCCGTCAAAGTATCCAACACCGACCGATCGGCCTGCAAAAGAGCTGAGTTGGGTGGAAGCAAACAAGTACTGCGATTGGCTCAACCGCAAAGAAGGCATAGAGGATCGAACGTCGATCGAAATGATCGACGAAACGACGATGCGATTTTCAGAATCCATCTTGGGCTACCGATTGCTCAACATATGGGAGTGGGAATGCTATCACAGAGCAAGCACAGAAACGTCATACTCGATCGGAGAGGTGGAATCGGATTTCTTTGCAGATCTAATCCTTCCTAATCCGTCTGATTCGAAACCGCGAACGCAACAGTACTTCGGTCCCGGCCCAACCGACTTGGTGGGCTCCGATATGGGAGAATGGGTTTCCACGGACTTCGATGCCAGCAGGTCGACCAAAGTGGTACCCACGGTAAAAGAAATCAAGCAGGACAATATGGCTGTCTGGATGGGTGGGTTCTATGGGTTGGCCAAAAGCGCGGTCACGCAACACACTATATCGATAAGAGCCCGAACCCGAAATGAAAACGCGGGTATACGGCTATGCAGAACGATGCAGTAATTTCGTCCCAAACCTGAGGATTTAGAATGGTGGATCCATTGACGCCCGCAGCCGACCTCCCAAAAACATGCCTCTACCGTTGTGATGGTTCGTACTACAATTTGGTTGGCGGATTTGCCCCGCCGGGGTTTTATTGTGGGGAAGTTTTAGGTTCATGCTCCACGGCTGGGGAAGAACTATTGGCCTCACCCGTGCCGCAACCGTTCCCCTCTCTGTTTGCCCTACCCAATGTAGGGATCTACCATGTCGACTCTGCGGGAGAGGTGCTTTATTTCAATAGCGGAAGTGCTGACGACGGTTTTCGCTTTTACCCCAGCTTGACATTGGAGGAGCTTCGCGACCAATTTCCCACAATCGCAGCCGAAGTGGAACTGTTGAAAAACACAAGGTTTATTGCGAGCCTTCGCGTGCGAATTCCCGCCGTTCCCATAGCCGGGGACTAGCCGCCCAACGGCACTCCCTTTAGTAGCGGCAGGGCGCGATCCCTCCGGTGTCGCGGCTACTTGCGATCGCAGTGATTTTTTACTGGTCCTGACCGGACGGCTTGCGCCGTTCCGCTAAAGCTAGTGCGATTTTGCTTGCCCCAGGGGACGGTGTAGGGAGCGAGCGGAGTTCTTTTCGGTGGTTAAGTAGCTTGACAGGGTGTATAATAGGAGGCCCCCCCGTTCCCACCTCCCCGAAGACCCGCCTGCCACACTCTATGCTTGGATTCTATCGGCTAATCGTTTGCGCCCTCACCTTCTTCGTCGCGATGCCAAACGGTTCGGCACAAGAGGCGACGCAAGCGACGGCATCGGAAATCGCTACCCGAACCCTTACCAAGTACTGTTACGATTGCCACTCCGGGGAAAAGCCTGAAGGAGGCATTCGTGTGGATTTTTTGGCCGCTGAATCCGAGCTAGGCGACCATATCGATGTGGTGGACAAGATACTCTTGGCCCTCAAAGACCAGCAGATGCCACCAGCGGATGCGGATCAACCCGAGGGGGCAGAGCGGGTTCAGACCATCGAGTGGATTGAGCAACGGCTTCGGGTGTTCGATTGCGGCACCGCGAGTCGCCCAGGCCGCGTCACAATGCGCCGCTTGAATCGCACCGAATACAACAACACCGTCCGCGATCTCACTGGCTTGGATCTTAACTTGGCGAGCGATTTCCCCTCAGACGATGTTGGCAATGGATTCGATAACATCGGCGATGTATTGACACTCTCTCCCATCCTCATGGAAAAGGTTTTGAACTCGGCAAGGAAGATTGCCGTCGAAGTCCTTAGAAATGCGGACGCAACCAAGCGAGTCTTCCGTCAGGAACCCAAGGACCCCAACAATCTTGAGGAAGTTGCAGAAGTCGCCAAATCGAATGCGACGCAGTTTGCAAGCCGGGCTTTTCGAAGGCCATTGTCGGAGGAGGAGTCGGAACGGCTGCTCGGATTAATGCGTTCCGCTTGGGAAGCAAACGCCACCAAAGAAGAAATCATGCAAACGATGATCACCGTCGTCATGGCTTCGCCTCATTTCATCTACCGAATCGAAGAGGACAATCCCAAGGACTTCGTCGATGGCATCCGTCCGTTAAATGATTTCGAATTGGCATCTCGATTGTCCTATTTCCTATGGAGCAGTATGCCCGACGATCGGCTTTTCCAACTCGCTGGCGCAGGGAGTCTGCACACCCCCGAACAGTTAAGCGCGGAAGCGGAACGGATGCTCGCCGATCCAAAATCCTCTGCGCTGGTCGAGAATTTTGCCGGCCAATGGCTGCAACTGCGAGACTTGGAAGCCCTCTCACCGGACCCTAAAACATATGCCGCTTTCGATGCCAAACTGCGTCGATCGATGCGGCGGGAAACCGAATTGCTATTTATGAGCGTTATGAAGGAAAATCGAAACATCTTGGAAATGCTCAGCGCTAGCTTCACGTATTTAGACGAGCGACTTGCCAAGCACTATGGCATCGAAGGAATCCAAGGAGATGAATTTCGCAAGGTGGATTTGGCGGGCAAGAGGCGAGGAATGCTTATGCACGGCAGCATTCTATTGCTGACGTCCAACCCCACCCGGACCTCCCCGGTCAAACGAGGCAAATGGGTCTTGGAAAATCTTTTGGCGGAACCGCCACCACCACCCCCGCCCAATGTTCCGGAATTAGGAGAGGACGGGGAAGCCCTAGGCACTTTGCGTCAACGGATGGAGCAGCATCGCGCCAATCCCAACTGCGCGGTTTGCCATGTAAAAATGGATGCCGTAGGATTCGGCTTGGAAAATTTCGATGGCATCGGGTCCTGGCGCGCGGCAGACGGTCGCGAAAAGATCGATCCCTCCGGCGTCCTACCAGGTGGACGCAGATTCAACGGTCCACTGGATTTAGTTCAGATTCTAGTCGATGACAAGAAAACAGAATTCAGTCGATGCGTGGCCTCCAAAATGCTAACGTATGCATTAGGTCGGGGGCTCGGCGTCGCAGATCGCTGCACCGTTAGCTCCATCGTCGACAAACTTTCCAAAGACGACTACCGATTTTCTACACTCATTAAATCCATCGTAACCAGCCAACCTTTTACCTACCAAGAATCAGGACGTTAAAGATGTCGAGTCTCAAGAATCTAAATTTATCCAGGCGTACCGTTCTTCGAGGCCTCGGCGTTTCGCTAGCATTGCCCTGGCTCGAGGCCACTAGCTCGGTGGCCAAGGCGGCTTCGACGGTCGCTTCTGGTCCGGTGCGAATGGGCTTTATCTTTGTGCCCAATGGCGTGGTGATGCAGAACTGGGTTCCCAAAACGGAAGGCTACGGTTTTCCGCTTTCGCGAACGTTGGAACCGTTGGCCCCCATCAAAGACGATTTGATCGTGATCTCGGGTTTGACGCACGACAAAGGGCGCGCCAATGGCGATGGGGCGGGGGATCACGCTCGCAGCGCATCGGTATTTTTAACCGGGGCGCAACCGCGCAAGACCGATGGAGAAAAAATCCGCTCGGGGGTATCGGTGGATCAGATGGCCGCGCAAGCAGTCGGTCAGAGGACTCGTTTTTCATCGCTCGAACTGGGTGTCGATCCAGGTCGCATGGCTGGGAATTGCGATTCCGGTTATAGCTGTGCGTACTCGTCGAACATCTCGTGGTCGTCCGAGTCGACGCCGGTTGGAAAGGAAGTGAATCCGCGATTGGTTTTTGAGCGATTGTTTGCAGGAGGCAAGGCGAGCGAAATCGACAAGGGGCAACAGCAGCGCGAGGCGTTGCAAAAGAGCGTTTTGGATTTCATTGCGGACGATGCCAAGAGGTTGCAGTCGAAATTGGGCCGCAACGACAACCGCAAACTCGACGAATACCTGACAGGCGTGCGCGAGATCGAACGTCGCATCGGGACGAAGCCTAACAAGCCAATGGATCGGGATGTCGACTACGCCATTCCCGACGGCATCCCCGGAGACTATCAAGACCACATGCGAATGATGTGCGACTTGATGGTGCTCGCGTTCCAAACCGATTCGACACGAATCGCAACCATGATGTTTGCCAACGCAGGCGACAACAAAAACTATCGCAAGATCGGCGTTCCCGATGGGCACCACGATTTGTCCCACCACGGGGACAATGCGGAGAAGCTCGAGAAGCTGAGCAAAATCAATCGTTTCCAAATCCAGCAACTAAGCTATCTGTTGCAGAAAATGAAATCGATTCGCGAGGGAGAACGCACTCTTTTGGACAACTCAATGATTGTCTACGGCAGCGGTATCAGCGACGGGAATCGACACAATCACGACAATTTGCCAATCCTCTTGGCCGGCTCCGCTGGTGGCACGATCGATACGGGTCGCCATCTCCGATACGACCTGGAGACACCCGTTTGCAATCTCTTTATGTCCATGTTGGATCGGATGGGCGCGGACGTGCCGTACATTGGTGACAGCACAGGGCGTCTACCTGGTTTGAGTATCTAGGCGAGCAGCAGGCTGAGGCATACCAGCCTCGTTTTGGACCATTGTCCCGAACGAACAAACGGACGGGACAAAGGTCCCATCCTACGGGGTCCAAGCGATAGCGCTCCCCGGTCGATGAAAGGTTCTTGTCAAAAAGTGAAGGGGAGAGTGGTCGTGCGATACGTTTGGATAGCTGCAATTGCGTTGGGATGGTTTGTGCAGTTGTCCGGAGAAGGGACGGCGCAGATTCAGGATGCTTCTGAAGAGGAGCTCGTCAAGCAGTTGGCCGACTCAGGAGTAGAAAAACGCCGCGACGCTGCCTACGAATTGGCGAGGCGGCGGGACGCCTCCGATGCCGCGATCACAGCCCTGGGCAAAGCGATCATCGACAGCGACAACCAAGTTCAAATCCAGTCGTTGACCGGTTTAGCCCGGGCCGGCAAAAAGGCCGAACTGGTACTCCCCTCCTTGATCCAATGCCTGGGCGATCGCGAAGCCCAAGTCCGTTATCGCGCGGCAGCCGCGTTGGGAGCCATCGGAGCGGCCGCAATCGAGCCGTTGCTATCCTATTGGCCCTCCGCCTCGGTCGAATCAAAAATAGCTGCGTCGCAAGCTCTGGCAATCATTGGGCCTTCCGCGAAAGCCGCCATCCCATCGCTGAGGGCGGGACTGGAGCAAAAAGGCGGATTGGCCTTGTACGCGGCGGAAGCGTTGATGGCGATTTCGCCTCACGACGAAGATCTGTTGCTCACCATCGCAAATCACAGCGAACCCAAAGCTAGGTCCGTAGGGATCGTGAAGCTTGCTTCGGCAGGGACGCTCTCCGAAATGGGCATCGAAAGGCTTCATGCTGCCATGAGTGATTCCGATACCAAGATTCGCGAAGCAGTGGTCGTTGCCATTGCCAAATCGAAATTGCAAATGGCGGAGAAAGCCGCGTTCATCGAGAGCGGGCTGGTGGACCCTGAGGAGTCGGTGCGGGCCGCAGCGATCGCTTCGATCCTCAAATCCGAATTGCCTAGCGAACCGTTCTCCCATCGCATTGCCTCGAGAATGCAGGCCGCGGATGGAGAGGTCGCCAATACGCTGATCAAGGCGATTATGGTTTTAGGCAAGGGGGCCAAGAGCGCCTTGCCGGCAGTGATGCAAGCCGCAGAGAAAACAGGCATCGATCAACAACTAGCGGCCAGAAGCTTAGCGAGTTTTGGTGAGGGAGTGGTGCCGGATTTGCTGATGGCGATTGAACGTCGGCCAGAGCATGGAGCGGTCTTTTCCCAAGCGCTAGGCTTGATTGGAGAACCCGCGATCGGTCCGTTAACGCAAGGTCTATCGAGCCCCGTGGAGTTGGTTCGCGTTTCTGCCGCGCGGGCTTTGGGAGGTATGCGGCCCATGAGCAAAACGGTGCTACAACGTATGACGCAAGCGATGGAGGATCCATCTGGGCAAGTCCGCGAGGTAGTGATCGGGGCATTGATTGCCATCGCCAAAGAGGGTGATGTATCGAAGGACACAGCCGTATTGGCCGCCCTTGGCAAAGCTGCACAGGATCCTTCAGCCAACGTGCGTGCGGCGACGATGCAGTCCCTCGGTGTGATGAAAATGTCGGAGGAGCAGATCACCAAACTGGTGGACCTTGGGTTGCATGACCCGTCGCCTGCCGTCCGTTCCAGCACCTTGTTTGTTTTGGGAGGACTCCCCAAATTTTTGCAAAGCCGATTGGAGCCATTGATTGGATCTCTATCGGATCCGGATGTAGGCGTGAGGAAGAATGCAGTGACTCTATTGGCCAAGCTCGACAAAAAGGGGATCACAAGCGAGATGATGCAGGGGTGTGTGCAAGCGCTGCGAGATAGCGACACCTCCGTGAGGATGGCGGCCACAGACTCGGTCAAAGCATTAGGGATGACTGAGGACAGTGTGCGGGAGGCGCTCAGCGCGAATCTGGTCGATGATCTGAATCTGCTACCCCAGACGTTGGAGGCGCTAGCGGGATTTGGAGGCAAGGCAGCCGCGTCGATTCCCACGATCGCCCAATTGGTATCGCATGAGAAACCGGCAGTGCGTATCGCGGCATTGAACGCGTTGTCAGCGATTGAAAAGGATGCGCACCAGTTGGTGGGACGGTTGATGGAATCGCTCGAGGATGAAAACTGGGAAGTCAGGCAATGCGCAGCGGCGGCCCTCGGAAAACTGGGCCCCGATGCAAAGAACGCCGTTCCTAAATTGTTCGGGATGCTCAAAAACCGAGTCGATCAAGGGTTCGCTGATAGTGCGCTGAAGGAGATAAACGCAGCGCCGGTAGAGGCTGTGCCAATGTTGATCGAAAAAATCGATTCGGGCGAACGTCGAGAAGCGTTTTACGCCGTATCGTTGTTGGGCAAGATCGGACCACCGGCTGCGGAATCGCTTCCAAAACTCGAAGCGAAATTGGCTGAGATGTCCAGTGGGGGTAAAAGGGAAGACAAGAGCCGCGAAGAGTTTCGCCGAAAATTCCTTGCTGAAGCCATCGCTGCGATCAAAGGCGAAGCCAAACCCAAGTAGCCGACAATGGGTTGCTTCCATCGGAGCAAGCCCGAAGGGAAGGCTAACCAGTTGATTGCAGGTGGTCGATTGGCTTAATAGAATAGTGGCAATGGCCAATCCAAGTTCATGACTTGACTTGAGTGCAAGCGGAACGTTTGCATACGCCCGAGGGCGTTCTTCCGTGGACTGACTATTAAACCGCCTTCACGTTAGGGACTCTGATATTTTGCTGCTGAATCCGCGAACCTTGCTGCTCTTCGATGCGGTCGGCGCAGCAATGACTTCGATCGCCACGTTCTATCTGTTAGCTGGGGAACGAATAAAAACTGGGATGCCGATTGGGCTTCTCAACGGAATGGCGATTCTGGCGGCGTGCTTCGTTTGTTTTGACCTGTTATCGCTGCGTCTACGCATCGCCCCAGCGATTGCATTGCGCATCATCGCCATTGCAAACTTAGTCTACTGTACGCTTGTGATGGTTTCGCTATATCAACATCAGAGTTCCGTTACCATCGTGGGAGTTGCTTACTTTTGCATCGAAGTTCCGCTCGTGGTAGCATTGTCGGTATTGGAATGGACCGTTGCCTCGCGGGATAAGTCCCATGACGCAAGTCATCAAACCGAGACGTAAGGTGAGCTTACAAAGCGCTCGCCTAGCACGTTAGGGTTAACGTTCCCATGTTAATCCGCAGGAATCGGTCTTTATTGGCCCAAACAAAGTCGCCCTCTTTCTAGTGCAAAAATGAGCTTATGCGGCAAATCCGTTTTGGAATACGGTCGATACTTGTCCTTGCGACTGTCGTGGCTGTTTTCATGTTCGCCAGAAATGAGCGGCAACGGTATTTTCGAGAACGCATCTTTGTTACGGTATTAGATGCGGCGACGGGCCCAGGTCGAAGTTGCTAATGCATCGCCAAGTCTCGTCGTTGGTGGGACGAGGTCAGTCTGGTTCGATGGGTGGCGCCAGAGCAAGGCTCATTCGAAATGGTCATGTCGAGTCTCAATTTCATATCCCATTTGATTCTGAGTATTTTGCCAGTTGCTTTGTCGAGTCGTCTGGCCCATTCGATGTGTTGATAGACGACTATTCCAATGGATACGCTCTTTTGAAGAACGTCTCATTTTTGAACGACTTGATTGAGTTGGGAGAGATCTCCTGGCAGCGTGGGACCAACATCACTGTGGATGTTTCCTTGCATGGATTGGATCTCTTTCCCGACAGAGTCTCAATACGCCATGAACACACCGGAGCGGTGTATACTGCGAATCACAACTGGAACTACAAAACCGAATTTACGAATCTCATGCCAGGCAGATGGTTGCTAGAGGTAACCGGTGTGGATCCCATGGTTGGAAGGAAAACTCTATTTGAGCGAACCGTTGAATTGAGTTCAACGGAAGATATTCACATTGCCAACGCAGTGGATAAGAACTAGCTTAAGTTGCGATGGCGAAAAGTCTGCTATTCTGCTTTGGAGACTTCGTTAAGAAGCCCTTTGCCGATGTGACTGGCTTGCATCTGCACATCGTTTCACTCTTGGAGGTTTTAAGCGATGACTCCGCAAAATGGTGTTGGTTGGCTAGATAGTGGAATTGGGTTTAGCGACATGATCATCGGGGCGTTGGTCGCGTTGCGAGACAGGGTGGACGATTTGGCGTTGGCGGTTGAGCAGAACTTGCCTGTCGCGAGGTGGTTAATCCGGGGTAATAGAAAGCTAGTTGAAAGCGATCGGCTAGCTCTTGCGACCGCGGACTTCCAGTCGAACGGACAGAGAATAATCAAAGTTTGTCAGAGGGCTCTCGAG
>JANODW010000583.1:0-10831 GCA_031412875.1 Pirellula sp.
ATCACCGCCGAACATCCAGAGTTGCGAACAGCAAACCGTTCCGCTGCCCGTCCGCGAATGAATAGCTCGCCGGTGGTCGCTCCATACAAACAAACATTGCCCACGATGATGTTGTCTTCGGGCGGAAAGGTGGAGCGTCGGTCGGGATAGACAACGATGCGTCCGCCGGATAGGCCCTTGCCGACGTAGTCATTTGCGTCCCCCTCCAATTCGAGCGAGACACCATGGGCGAGAAATGCGCCAAAACTCTGTCCCGCCGCGCCGGTGAATTTGATATGAATGGTCTCGCTTGGCAACCCCGCTTGGCCGTATCGCTTTGCGATCTCGTGGCTGAGTATGGTTCCGACCGTCCGATTGGTATTGACGATAGGAAGTTCAAAACGGATCGGTTTTCCGGTCTGCAATGTGGACTGGCATCGCGGGAGAATCTCCATCATGTCCAGGGATTTTTCAAGTCCATGATCCTGCTTCTGCAAGCAACGGACACCGACATCCGGACTCGACTTCTTGGCTGGCTTCAGGATCGGCGAAAGATCCAGTCCATCGGCTTTCCAATGCGAGATCGCTTTATCAGCGATCAAACAATCGGTGCGACCAATCATGTCATCGATCTTCTTGAAGCCCAACTCGGCCATGATCTGGCGAGCATCTTCGGCGACCATGAACAAGTAGTTGACGACATGTTCCGGCTTTCCGGAGAATTTTGCCCGCAGCTCTGGATCTTGGGTTGCAATCCCAACAGGGCAAGTATTGAGATGGCACTTGCGCATCATGATGCAACCCAACGTGATGAGCGGTGCGGTCGCAAAGCCAAATTCTTCCGCACCAAGCAAAGCAGCAATCACGACGTCGCGGCCGGTCTTGAGCCCTCCATCGGTCTGTAGCGTAACTCGGCTTCGCAAATTATTGAGTACCAATGTCTGATGGGTTTCCGCGATCCCCAGCTCCCAAGGGAGCCCCGCGTGTTTGATACTGGTCAAAGGGGACGCTCCCGTGCCACCGGTATCGCCGCTGATCAAGATATGGTCCGCATGCGCTTTGGCGACACCCGACGCCACGACCCCCACTCCTACTTCGCTCACCAACTTGACGCTCACGCGAGCGCTCGGATTGCTGTTCTTCAAGTCGTGAATAAGCTGCGCCAAGTCCTCGATCGAATAGATGTCATGGTGAGGCGGCGGGCTGATCAAACCAACACCAGGGGTGCTGTAGCGAATCCGGGCGATGTACTTGTCCACTTTCTTGCCCGGCAACTCACCCCCTTCGCCTGGCTTGGCGCCTTGCGAAATTTTGATTTGAAGCTCGTCGGCGTTAGCCAAATATTCGATGGTCACCCCAAAGCGACCCGAAGCGACCTGCTTGATGGCGGATCGCTTGCTGTCACCGTTCGCAAGCGGCTTGAAACGAACAGGGTCTTCGCCTCCTTCGCCGGTATTGCTCTTTCCACCGAGCCGATTCATCGCGATCGCGACCGTTTCATGCGCTTCGGCGCTGATCGATCCCAAGCTCATCGCGCCGGTGCAGAATCTCTTTACAATGTCCTTGGCGGGTTCGACCTCGTCCAAGCTGATCGCTTGGCCGGCTTCACTCGGCCTGAATTCGAGAAGACCACGAAGCGCGTATCGCATCTTTGCGTCTTTGTTGATATGGTCCGCGAAACGCTTGTAAGCATTCTTATCGCCGGCGCGGGCTGCGATTTGGATATCGGCGATTGCAGCCGGGTCCCATCCATGCCGTTCTCCCTCCGCTCGCCAATGGAACTCGCCGAGGTTCGCCAGCATCGGCAATGCATTCGGCTTGGTCGTCGGATAGCCCAACGCATGCCGTCTGAAAATTTCTTCGGCCAGAATATCAAAACTGCAACCTTGGATCCGGCTATTGGTGCCTGCAAAGCAACGAGCGATGACCTCATCTTTGAGCCCGAGCGCTTCGAATATCTGAGCGCCCTTGTAACTGGCCAAAGTGCTGATTCCCATCTTCGCCATGACCTTCATCATCCCCTTTGCTACCGCTTTGCGATAACCCGAAACGATTTTGTTGTCGTCCATTCCTTCCAACAAACCGTCTCTGCTGGCCTGCCAAAGGGATTCGAAAGCCAAGTAAGGATTGATCGCATCGGCTCCGTAGCCGACGAGCAAGCAATGGTGATGCACCTCGCGAGCTTCGCCGGTCTCCAATACGATGCCGATCTGCGTGCGCTTGGAAGCTCGAATCAAATGATGGTGCACAGCTCCGCAGGCGAGCAAGCTGCTCGTTGCGACGCGATCGTGTCCCAAGTTGCGATCGGACAAAACGATCATCGTATACTTTTCATCGATCGCTTTCTCTGCTTCCTCGCAGATGCGATCCAGAGTGGCGGTGACGCCAGCCTTGCCAAGTTTGCGGTCAAACGTGATGTCGATCGTCTTGGTCTTCCAACCCCGATTGGTCATGTGCTGGATGGCCGCAAGCTCTTCGTTGGTGAGAATAGGGTGCGGTATCATCAATCGATGGCAATGGGCGGGAGTCGCATCCAACAGATTTTGCTCAGGCCCTACATAGCACTCCAAAGACATGATGACCTCTTCGCGAATCGAATCGATCGCCGGATTGGTCACTTGTGCAAAGAGTTGTTTGAAGTAGTCGTAGATCAAACGGGGCTGGTCGCTCAGGCATGCCAACGCCGAGTCATTGCCCATCGAGCCGATCGGATCCACTTGCGTGGTGATCATCGGGAGCAGCATGAAATTCATGGTTTCGAGCGTGTATCCGAACGCCTGCATGCGAGGCAAAAGCGTTTCTGGATAGAAGCCATGCGACTCTCTGTCGGTAGACAATTGATCGAGCGTGATCCGTTCGTCCTTGAGCCATTGCTGATAAGGTCGAATCGCGGCGAAAGTTTCTTTGAGCTCCTCGTCAGGGATGAGTCGACCCTCTTCGAAGTCGATCAAGAACATCCGACCCGGTTGCAACCGTCCTTTGGATTTTACGATGGCGGGATCGACTGGCAACACTCCCACCTCGCTGGCCATGATGACACGGTCATCGGTTGTGAGGTAGTATCGGCTGGGTCGGAGACCGTTTCGATCCAAGGTCGCGCCGATGAAATGCCCATCGGTGAAGACGATCGATGCTGGTCCGTCCCATGGTTCCATCAAGCAACTAAAGAACTCATAGAAAGCACGTTTGCCAGGCGACATGGTCTCATGCTTTTGCCACGCTTCTGGCACCATCATCATGACTGCTTCTTGAAGCGTTCGCCCGTTGAGGAGCAGGAACTCCAAGACGTTGTCAAATGTCCCCGAATCGCTGCAAAGCGGTTCTACGACCGGGAAAAGTTTCTTGAGGTCCTCGCCAAAGACCGAGCTTGCCGCCATGCCTTGTCGCGCCTTCATCCAATTGATGTTTCCACGGACAGTGTTGATTTCACCGTTGTGGCTCATGAATCGTAGCGGCTGCGCGCGATCCCAACTCGGGAAGGTATTCGTCGAAAAGCGAGAATGAACCATTGCCAAGTGGGTTTCAAAGTCCGGATCGATCAAGTCCGGATAGTACGGAACCACTTGGCCAGGCGTCAGCATCCCTTTGTAGATGAGGGTCTTGGTCGACAGGCTGCATACATAAAAGAGAGTTGCCTGCTTTAGGTTCTTGTCATTGCGCAGGAGGTGACTGGCTTGCTTGCGGATCAAATAAAGTTGGCGTTCGAATTCAGCATTGTTCAGACCGTCTTTTGCGGCGACAAATACTTGTTCGATCACCGGTTCTGCTTTGCGAGCGCTCGGTCCGATGTCCGCATCGTCGGGGGATTGAGGGACGGCCCGCCAACCCAATAGCTTCTGACCTTCGCTTGCGATCAAACGATTGAGGGTTTGTTTGCAGTGGTCACGCTCGGCCGCATCCTTTGGCAAGAATATGTTCCCAACCGAATAGAGACCTTTCTTGGGCAAATCCACTCCCAATTCGCTCAAGGCGATACGACGAAGGAATTTGTCTGGCATCCCGAACAGAATACCTGCTCCGTCACCGGTGTTGGTTTCGCAACCGCATGCGCCGCGGTGGTACATGCTTTTGAGAATGGTCTCAGCATCTCGCACGATCTGGTGGCTTGGATTCCCTTTCACGTTGGCGACGAAGCCGACTCCACACGAATCTTTCTCGAGTTCCGGATCGTACAACCCTTGCTTTTCTGGGAATCCAAATGGTGCGTTCATGCTAGCTGAATCCTGTCTATTACGTCTATGTTTTAAGAGGGTTGTCGATGCGGCCCGATGCAAAGAACTTGCAATCGAAAGCCGATCAAGAAATCGATGGCGAAATGGACTCTAGGTCGCTTCGGAAGGAGTCGCTGCTTCGGTGGGCTTACTGTCTTCCGGTGGTTTTGCGTTCTCCTGATCCCAAACGCGATTCTTCATCACGATGTCCATGAAGCTGCGGGCCGCCCGGCTCAGCGTCACCTCGCGACGTTGGATAATCCCCAAGGGACGTGTCAGTTCCAACCGATCGCATTCGATCCGCTTTAAGGAACCAGAAGCTAACTCGCTTTGAACCGTCAGCATGGGCAAAAATGCAACACCGCTATCGATGATCGACGCATGCTTGACCGAATCGATATTATCTAGCTCCACGACAACACGCATCGTAACGCCGAGACTTCGCAGCTCCTTGTCAATCTCCTGCCGGATTCTCAAGTTGCTCGCAAACGCTACCAGCCCCCCTTGAGAAAGCGCTTCTGGAGAGATGCGCCCCATTTTGGCAAGTCGATTGCGAGGCGATGCCACCAAAATCATCGGCTCATGCCGCCACAATGTCGTCTGCAACGTAGGGTGGTTCTGGTCCGGATAGCTCACCATTCCAAAATCGACCGTTCCCTGCTCCACCATCCGATACACTTCATGCGGATGCGCTAGCTGGTATGCAAAACTTGCCGCTGGGCAATTCTTATGGAACTTCTCTTCCAACACCGGCATGTAGCTCAAACCGATCGAATAGATCGACGCAACCACCACGTGCCCGGTGACTTCCTCGCCAGAAGTCGCTCCCCCCAACCGCACTTCGTCTACCAACGAATCAAACTGCCGCAAAACGCCAGCCAAGCCGTCGTAGAACTTCTGACCCTCGGCGGTCAAAATAAACGGCCGCTTCGTCCGATCTATCAGTTGCACCGAGAGGAAATCCTCTAAATGCTGTACGCTTTGGCTCGCCGCACTCTGGGTCATCCCGTGATCATTGGCCGCCTGCGAAAAACTTCGCCGGCGTACAACATCGTAGAAAACCTTCAGCGACCGTATATGAACCGCTCCGTGAGAGCTGGCTGCTCGGTTATTATTTTTGTTAATTTTTCGCCTCCTCTATTAACATTGCCGATTCGAAGGATAGCGTGCAAGGTTGAGCGAGTCAAGAACCGGGCCGGCTAACTTTCGCATGGACAGGCGCCGCAACCGTCGAAAATCGGCATCCAGTGGGGTTAACGGTGCACCATTTGCCTAAAAACACTTCTAGCGCCAGAAACAGCGACCGCGGCCATTTCGAAAATAAAGTCGCTTCGGCGTACGGAAATCCTCATGGGGCAAGTCCAATATCATTCCCTTTCGTTGCGGCAGGGCGCGAGCCCTCCGGTGTCGCGGCTGGGATCGCAAAGATTCTTTACAGGTCCAGACCAGACGGCTTGCGCCGTTCCGCTAAAGTGACAGGCCCAAAAAAGTTCTCCGCCGATCTCGAAAAACGAGTGTCGCTTTGCCGAAGAAATTTTTTTCGCCACGGACGATGAATATGGCAAAGAAAAAGGCAAGTCGCGAACCCATTGCCAGGCCGCGGAGTCCAACGTAGTCCCTCGAAATCGACTGGGGGCGCGATCTGATTTGCGAACAAATATGCCTGGACGCGAAGCCCGGATTGATGCAATATAGAGTTCGCAAGGATGTGATCGGGCAACCCACT
The DNA here is from genome assembly GCA_031412875.1 of Pirellula sp. Lineage (GTDB taxonomy): Bacteria > Planctomycetota > Planctomycetia > Pirellulales > Pirellulaceae > JBKCUI01. The sequence continues at coordinate 5,917 of JANODW010000583.1, forward strand.
AGACTACATGGACCATCTGTGATTACGAGTACTCATTCGACGGAGCGAACCGCGTCCGCGATTTTCTTTTCTGGCTCTACTTATTTTGTGCACTTTCTTGCACTGGGATTCAGCTCCTTTCCACTTCAAACGCATTTGCGAAAAGTGTTGACTCCATCCTCGGCAAGTTTGGTAGCGAGCATTACTCCCATCGCGGCCTGCATCACTTACTTTTTGTTTCGGTTTGCGGAGTCGCGAGGTTGGACGCGATCACCTCGGTGGGTGTTGTTTTGCGTTGCGGTGGGAGTTGCCGCGTTGCAGTTGTTGTTGGGTTGGAGATTGCACGCATCGTCCGAGGGAGCGGTATTCTTGGGTCCGATTGCGGACATTGCGCTGTGCATGTTGATGCTGGGATGTGTCCAGTCCAGCGCCATGACATTGCTGAATCACATCGGCGTTTCGACGATGGGGGATTATGCCTACTCGGTCCGGGCCGCGGGTTCGGCTGGGTACATGCTGGCGCTATTGATCATGGGCTCGCTGGGAAGCGATGTCCAAGTGGTCGCGGACTACCATTTGTTTATAGGAGCGTCGGTGAGCTTGTGTCACGTTTTCTTTGCTTTCCTAGCATGGCGTCTCCTGCCATCCTCGTCCGAATGCAGGGAATACGAGCCCCATTCTTTACCTGCAGAGGAACGATCGCGGTCTGTTTCTCAAGTTGCGTCTCTGAAAACCGGTGCCTTAAGTAAACCGAATAGCCCAGCCATGGAATGGTTTGGATTGTTGCTTTTGGTCTGGATGGTGGCCATCTGCGAGATGTCGTACAGCTTGTATGCGCACGAGTTTTTGACGAGCACTTATGGGAACAACGGCTATTTTATTTTCGCGGGTGCGGTAGCGATTGAGATCGCATTGCTGTTAGCGATGCCGTTTGTGCCAAGTCTGAAGCGGCAGCTTTTATTCGTCGGGCCATTGGGCTGGTTGCTGTTGTTTAGCGGATGCTTGATGGCAACGCAGGGCTTCGGAGTGTTTGGACTTTTCGCGATGGCTTTGGCGCTGAACTGTCCTTTTCAGATTTCCACCAACGAGCATGCGCACCGGATGAATTCGAGTGTGATGGGGGTGGCTTCGATGACGTTAGCTCAGTCGTTGGGCTACACGACGGCCACCGTGATCGCTTCGATTGCGGCCCAGTTTTCTGTGGGGCCGGTTGCGTTGTGGAGCGTAGCCATCCCCTTGTCGATTATAGCTTTGGTGCTCGCCGTGCGAAAACTCGCCCGAGAGAACGCGGCTTTCCATATCAACAATTTTGGCCAGTCGAGCAGCGTGCCTGGCAGCGGGGGCGTGGCGGGCTCTGTGGAACGAACCAACGACTTCGAAAGCGGACTCAGGTCCGATGACGCGTGCACCGATGCAGAGAACATCCATGTCATCGTTCTCGACGCCTTGGCGAGCGGAGTAAGTGTTATGGCACCGACTAACGCGGATTCCGGGAAACTTGTTCGCAGCCACGCTCACGCCAACTCGTGATCCGCAGATTGAAACGCAATGCGCATTCGGGTCACTCTAAAGCCAAAGCCGTTCGGTTGTTGCCACCGTAGGATGGGACCATAGTCCCGTCCGTTTGTTTATCTGTCCCGTCGGTTTATTTGTCTGTCCCGTATATTTATCTGTCCCGTATATTTATCTGTCCCGTCCGTTTATCTGTCCCGTCCGTTTGTTCGTTCGGGACAATGGTCCCAAACTACGGTGCGAACTTCCTGAGCGAGCATCGTGCGGCACGCAAATGGATTGGGTAGCTATGCGGCTAACCGACCTAAACCCATCGCAAAGATGGATGGCCCTTTGTTTCAGCCACATGATGGTGCAGCGAAAGATTGAAACACAAAGACACAAAGACACAAAGACACGGTGGCACAAAGAGAAGCAGAGGACACATCGCCTCCGTGATCTCTGTTACTCTGTGTTTCAAAATGTCACGCATGGATGCAATCGTCTCAAATGCAGGCGTGACAGATCGGGCTTTAGCAAAAAAACGGACTAGTCCTGCGATGATTTTAGCTTTGGTGCTCGCCGTGCGAAAACTCGCCTGAGAGAACGCGGCGTTCGATGTCGACAATCTTGGCCAGTCGAGCCGCGTGCCGGGGGGCGGGCGTGTAGCGGGCTCCGAGGAACGACCGCACGACTTCGAAAGCGGACTCAGGGCCGATGACCCGTGCACCGATGCAGAGAACATTCATGTCATCGTGCTCGACGCCTTGGCGGGCGGAGTAGGTGTCATGGCACAGGCTAGCCCGGATTCCGGGAAACTTGTTCGCAGCCACGCTCACGCCGACTCCTGAACCGCAGACCAAGATGCCTCGGTCGATTTCCCCCGCTAGGATTTTGACAGCGACCAATTCCGCAAAATCTGGGAAATCGCACGATTCAGCGGTATGCGTCCCGCAGTCGATCACGTTCACGGCGTGGGCGATCAGCAGCTTAAAAACGTCGTTTTTGAGAAGGAATCCAGCGTGATCGCCGCCAATTGCGTAGCGGAGGGGTGCCGTTTGTGTCATGTAAGAGTTCTTGTGTCGAGAAAGGGGATGAGAGCTGTTGGGGAGCGATTTTGTGCCAGGCCCCGTTATCGTCGCGGAAATCGGACGAAAAGTAAGGGGCCAAGGTTCCTAGTCACTGTTGCCGTCCTTGAGAAACGTTGTTACACTCCGAAGCCTAAAGTTGGATGAGTTTTTAGGATTTCGGTGGGTCGCCGGTCCCTCAATCAACGGATTACTCTAATTTTTACGCTGCGTCGAGACTCGGTCCCAGAACTTTATCGCCAAGAAGGATTCACGTAAATCGAACTTTAGTCGATTGAAACTCTTTCCCGTGCGTCTAGCCGATCAACTTACGCTAGCACCCAAGGACTTTTACGCATGGTCAATCGCACCCTCATTCGCTCCCTCGAGGACGATATCCTGGAGCAGGAACTCGAACTCATGTTCGGCGATACCGCCGAAACCATGTTTGACGAGTCTCTCTTAGACGCCAACAAGCAGTTCGACGTCAATCAAATTGTCGAAGGCAAGATTGTCGAAATCAACGACGAGTTCGTCGTGGTCGACGTCGGTTTCAAGAGCGAAGGTGCGATCCATAAGAACGAATGGGACGAGAACGAACCGCCACCAGAAATCGGCCAAACGGTTAAGGTTCTGATCGAAGAAGTCGAAGACCAGCACGGAGCTCCCGAAGACGTCCGCGCGATGATCAGCTTGAGCAAGCGCAAGGCCGAAAAGATCATCCAGTGGGAACAGATGATGCTCTCGGTCCAAGAGGGCCAAGTTGTTACCGGTACGGTCACCCGCAAAATCAAGGGTGGTTTGCTTGTCGATATCGGTGTTCCAGTCTTCTTGCCAGCCAGCCAAGTCGACATTCGCCGTCCGAACGATATCGGCGACTACATCGGTCGCGTGGTACAGTGCGAAGTCCTCAAGATCGACGAAACACGGCGCAACATCGTCGTCAGCCGACGTTCGCTCATCGAGAAACAACGCGAAGAAGATCGCGAACACCTCATGGCCGAACTCGAGATCGGTCAAGTTCGCAAAGGTATTGTCAAGAACATCGCCGACTTCGGTGCGTTCGTCGACTTGGGCGGGATCGACGGTTTGCTTCACATCACCGACATGAGTTGGGAACGGATCGGTCACCCAACCGAAATGGTTTCGATCGACCAAGAAATCGAAGTCAAGATTCTGCAAATCGATCGCGAAAAGCAAAAGATCGCTTTGGGACTCAAACAAAAGCAAAACAATCCTTGGACGAATATCGCCGAGAAGTACCCTGTCGGGACGACCATTCCGGGCGAAGTCGTCAATGTGATGAGCTACGGTGCGTTCGTCAAACTGGAACCGGGCATCGAAGGCCTTGTCCACATCAGCGAAATGTCATGGACACGACGTATCAATCACCCGAGCGAAATGGTTCAGATCGGCGACAAGATCGACGTCAAGATCCTCGGCGTCGATGCCCAAGGCCAACAGCTTTCGTTGGGTATCAAGCAAACGCAATCCAACCCTTGGGACGTCGTTCTGGAAAAATACCCCGAGAACGCGCAGGTCACCGGCAAGGTTCGCAATCTCACCAACTACGGTGCGTTTATCGAACTTGAAGAAGGCATCGATGGATTGCTCCACGTTTCCGATATGTCCTGGACTCGCAAGATTAGCCACCCGAGCGAATTGCTCACCAAGGGCCAACAAGTTCGCTGCCGCGTCCTGAGTGTCGACCAAACCCGACGCCGCATTGCGTTGGGGTTGAAGCAACTGGATGACGACCCGTGGAACACCACCATCCCTGCCAAATACCAACCAGGACAGTTGGTTAGCGGCAAGGTCACGAAGATCACCAATTTTGGTGTGTTCGTAGGGCTTGAAGATTCTCTCGAAGGCCTGTTGCATATCTCTGAGTTGGCTGACCACAAGGTCGAGAACCCAGAAGACATCGTCAAGGTCGGAGACGAGATCGAAGTCAAAGTGTTGCGAGTCGACAGCGACGAGCGCAAGATCGGGTTGTCTCGCAAGCGAGTGGATTGGTCCGAAGAGCAACACGCCGCCGAAGCGGAAAAGGAAAAGGAACAAGCACAGCAGCCTAAATCCGACAAACCTCAAGTGGAACTTAAGGGTGGACTCGGAAGCGAAGGGCTGCTCATCCAGCCCGCGACGCCAAGCGAGTAGAGACGACCAAGGTGCATGGTTGCAATTGCATTGCAGCGTGATGGAAACTTGATTTAATAGGGGCAGTTCGAAAGAGCTGCCCCTTTTTATTTGCGGGTAGGCATTCATCGAATGCCTAAAAAAAAACCGGATGCAACGCATCCGATTTTCAGTAGCGGAGCGGCGCAAGCCGCCCGGTGTCGCGCTGGTGGGGGCATTTAGCCGGACGGCTTGCGCCGTTC
>JANODW010000584.1:0-11673 GCA_031412875.1 Pirellula sp.
TCTGTCTCCACCGAAGACATGTGGACTGCATTCAATTTGCCAATCAGCAACGGAGCGAGCAGTGGCTTTGCATTTGGCGCAGCACTCCCAGGATGGTAGGCAAGCAATTTTAAAAAATAGCCAGCAAAATCAGCCTTGGTCCGAACAAGGGTTTCTTCGTTGTAGCCGTCGGGTAACTTGTCGGTAAGAAACACATAAAGCCAAGTTTGTGACTGCTCTGTCGAACCCCAAATTTCGTAGACCGCGTCCGCTTGAATCGTATGCTCCGCCTCTACTGGGTAGCGGATCACGCGACGCACGACAATGGGGAGCGAAAACAACTCTCCACGACATCTTGCTGGATGACTATAGAAATCATTGAATCTCGCCTTAGCATTCGCTTTTTCGTTTAGCGTTTGATACGAAACGTTGGCAGATCGACGAAACAAGTCCCAATAGGCCGGCATTTCGCGTTTGGAAAATCGCAAAGTTCCATCTACTACCAACGAAAGCAGATCGCGAGACTGTCCATCCAGGATCGTGTCGGAATCGGAATAAGAAGCCTGCGGTTCCGGCAGCTTTTCATTCCGAAGTTGTTTTTGATCTAAGGTAACCGCCTGAAATGGATCCACATCCTGACCGCGTGGGTCGGTGGTCGCTGCTTCCACTTCTGAATCGCCGATAGGAGTAAACAAATGAGCCTTTTGGGATTTCGGCCAAAGGACAATCCCCAACGCGAGAAGGAAAAGAATGAGCCCAAGCCGCACGATCGACGACGCTTTGAATATCGCAGGGAAAAAATGGGAATAAGTCATAAAACGCAATACCATGCCTATATTCACTTAAACGGTGCGATAGATATTTTCGTCATGGGTGAACCACTTTTAGCCTTTTGTTGGGTGCACAGATCGATGACTTGCATAAGTGGCTCGTATTGCAGTTCCTTGCCAACTCGAATCACAATGGACTCAAATAGCGGCACCTGAAAAATTTCAGCCATCTCGCTTCGAAACAAGCGCATGATGGTTTCGGAATCGGCGCCCTCTATCCGCCTTGAACCAATTAGGATTTTTTCAAGTTCCCCGTTGGATCTTGAATGCAAGTCAATTGGCAAAGGAAAGGAAGAATCCTCTGGATCCTCCGTCGGATTCATCTCTAGAGGGACATTCGAATTTGCTGTGGATTGAGGTGAATCAGGCAGTCTCAATTCAATCTGCGCTTCCACAGGCGATGCACGAAAGGTAAGGATAAAGAATGCAAGTAGTTGAAAAGCCATGTCCAACATTGCAGCCATATTCAACTGAACGCCCGACTCTGAATCTTTCCGCTTGCGACGCCGTGATCTGCGTATCATCTCATCCTCCCTTATAAACTATAAAGTTGCTACTCGCTCTTTTTCCGAACCACGACGAAGTCAATACGGCTGAAGCGATTTGCTTTGCACGTGTCAACGACACCCATTAATTTCTCAAAGGCAACGGATCTATCTACTCGTAAGACCGCGGTTACTGGCATTGCCATGCCCACCTTTACCTTGCCGAGGGCGGAAAGATAGCTCGATTCATTGCGCAGAAAGATATCAAGACTAACGACCGGCTCCCCCCGCGCATGCACTGTTCCGTCATTGCGTACATTAAGTACCAGGAGGTCTCCCTGATTGTCCATGTCCACGGGATCGGCTGCGCCCACGATCGGAAGCACCAAGTCTTTGTCAACATCCATTGCCTTGAAGTTTATGACGAGCATAAAAAAGGTGATTAGCTGAAACACCATGTCTAAAAGTGGTACAAGATTGGGCTCGCATTGGTTGGCAGAATGCAGAGACGACATCGTTTCAAATTCCTCGGAGTGAAAGCGGTGTACGGGATTAATCCGGAATAAGGATCGTTATGCCGAATTGCTTTTTGTCTTGAGCAACCTATAAATTGCTCTCAAGCAATCATCAGCAAGCATAGTTGTTTCCACCGAAATTTGCGCTATACGATTTTTGAAGATGGAGTACAGAAATATTGCGGGAACCGACAAGAAGACCCCTTCAAACGTGATCACCAATGCCTCTGAGATTCCCTCGGCGACTTTGCTTGCTTCCAATGCGACACCAGATATTGCGATAACGCTAAAGCTGCTGATCATCCCCTTGAGGGTCCCGAGCAATCCGATCATGGGCCCAAGCGTGCCTATGACAGCTAGAATACTGATCGAACGTTCCATTTGAATAGTGAGCGCCTCAGCTTTACGATCTAGCTTTTCCCTCGCTTCTTCAATACCAAAGCGCATCTCAGAAATTCCTGCTGCCAAGGATTGACTGAAATAGGAATCGTCTTGGTTGATTAATGCGACAAGCTCTTTGGATTTTTTCTCTTCGATAAGTTGGTTCACTCCATCGACTATTTCAGGCGGTGCAGCCACGGACAGGCGAAGCTCGAACGCTTGTTTGAAAGCAACTGCAACGAAATAGATCGATAGGGCGAAGATCAAGATCCCAATAGGACCGGAGACTTCCAACAACCAGTACAAGAAGTTTACTCTTGATGGAGTTGTTATCGTTTTTTCTGCTTGCGCAGAGCACGTACCGGCACAAACACACGTGGACCAAAGGAATGGGATTGCAACCTGCACCGCGAGTTTCGTATGTGCCCGCATCGGTTTTCGCGCCCCGCGTTTTCTATGTTCGACAACGCCCAACGAAACCGAACTCTTGTTTCTTTTGCTACCTATGGCCATCCTGCCCTCACCTTCGAACCGAATGCCGGCTTGTAGTTGGAGAGTTATAAGTCAGAGTGATGCTCTCCCGATAGAGTCAAACCTGTCAAAAGCAGTTTAAACAGAATCGACCAAGCGGCAATCAGGAAAAACCTGACAGCATAATTGCTGAGCTTCAACACTCCAACCAACCACTAGCTACCGCGAAACGCAACAATTCCGATCGGCTTCGAAGCTGTAATTTCGCCATTGCGCGTGACTTATGCGTTTCGACCGTCTTCACACTAATTTCGAGCTTTGCACCAACTTCCTTGTTGCTAAATCCCCGGGCGATCAGCCGTATCACCTCTTCCTCTCGCTCACTGATCGGAATGCCCACTGTACTGGCGGAATGGCGTTGCGGTGTGAACACTCCATCACTCATTTCTTGTAGGATTCCCGCATCCAAAAATTGGCCGTCGTTTACGATTTTTCGAATCGCGTCGATTAAGTCCGTTGCGGCCGACCGTTTCAATAAATAACCAGAAATACCAAGCTGGATTAACGCGGTAAGGTAAGCGCGGTCAGTGTTTGCAGTGAGGGCAAGAAGACGAGGCTGATTCCCAATACGTTGCAATTCTTTGACCATCTGGATCCCATTCATTTCAGGCATGCTGATGTCGAATACGACGACATCAGGTCGGTTAGAAGCAATTGCCGCGATCGCATCCCGGCCATTGGAGACTTCTCCGACGACGTGAAAATCCGCCTGTGACTCGATAAGCAACCTCAGACCCTGCCTCACAATTTGATGGTCCTCGACCAGAAGAATGGAAATACTTGTCATTGTGTCATTCCTCGAATTCTCGGATGGGAACCCTGGCGTACAGCGTTGTTCCTTGCCCTGCAGCGGATTCGATTTCCAAGCTACCTCCAACAGAGGTTAGCCTTTCCTTCATTCCTAAAATACCCATTGGCTGACGCGGCGTGGATTCGGATCTAGAACCGTCGATTTCGAATCCTATCCCTTGGTCCTCTACGATGATCACCGCCGATTTTCCTTGGGTTTCAAGGACAATACTCACCTGTTTGCTTCGCGAGTGCTTGGCAACGTTGGTTAGAGCTTCCTGCAGTACTCGATAAAGTGTCAAGGATGCCTCTGCAGTTAACCTACTTTCATCCCAATGCCGGCATTCAAAATCCACTTCAATGAGTAGCCTTTGACTCCAAATCTCTAGAAAGCTACTTATTGCGGTGTGGAGCCCAAGTTCATCGAGCGACGGAGGTCGAAGATCAAAGGCGAGATCGTGAATTTCGCAGGACAATCGGGTTAGGATCGCGTTCACCTCCTGCAAGCATTGGCTAGCTTCTTGGATGTGTTTCGTTTCAACAATGTCCACAGCACGCTTCATCCCAAGTTGCAACGCGATGATCTCCTGACCGCAATGGTCGTGCAACTCTCGAGAAATATGGCGCCGCTCCTCTTCTTGAAGACTTACAAACCGTCGCAACAACGTGATTCGTTCTTCCTCAGCGGCACGTCTGCGTTGTATTTCCAGTTCCAAGTCGATTTGCTTTCGCTTCAACTGGTTGGCTATGGATTCTGTCTGGCGATTGGCTATCTGCATCAACTCGCTGAATAAAATACTTGAGAATCCAACGACAACATAAAGGATGAGGCCCACTTGCATGTCGAGGCCGTAGATTGCGATGGACCCCCTTGGCGTTGCAAAGAAATAGGCCGCAGCGAGAAACCCACAAACCAACGCTAGTATCGCTGTCCACATCCCACAACACCAAGACGTGAAGATGATTGCCAGTATATAAGTGACAAACGGATGCCTATCGCCAACAATCGGGTCCACCAGCATGCGCATCCAGGTGGCTACAATCAACGACGTCAACGCGATGAAGCATTTCGTCGCGATTTTCCGCCATTTTGGCTGCAAATTTTTTGAAGTCGATTCGGACATTGTAATGGAACTCAACGGCCCCGGCTTGACTCGCATTGTTTCTGTGTGAAACAGATTCTTTCAATTCGTAGCTGGAGGCTTGTTGGGAAAGTCGTGAACGCAAGCAGGATTGACAATTCAAAACTTAGCACATCCGATTGGATTCTCACATGGGAGGGCCGTACCCAGCGACGTGTGACACAGACGTATATTCCTGCATTCCTAGTCGCGAGCGTCCTAACCTGACAGGTGCATTGCGGAGGCTTTAGGTCGCCTAATGGGCAGATCTAAACTGGCATGAGTCATTGATCCAGTCATTGCAAATTTCCAAAGCTCCCTTATTTTCCCCGAAATTCTTTTGGTATGTTACGAACTGACATGTTGAACGCTTGGTTCTGGGATTTAGAATCGGGCTTCCTCTTGGCAAACCATTTCATCTCGGAAAGTAACGTCGCATGCCTTGGAATCAGTTGTATCAAACAAAGTCGCTTAACTCGATGGTCGGCGACATGGAGAAGGGACATAGCCTCAAACGCTCGCTGGGTCCCGTTTCCCTCACGGCCCTGGGGGTAGGCGCCATCATTGGAACAGGCATCTTTGTATTGGTCGGCAAAGCAGCAGCCAATCAAGCGGGACCAGCCATCATCCTTTCTTTCGTCGTAGCCGGACTCGCATGCGTGTTCGCCGCGCTTTGCTATGCCGAGTTTGCATCGATGGCTCCCGTTGCCGGCTCAGCTTACAACTATGCTTACGCGACCATGGGCGAATTGATGGCGTGGATTATCGGCTGGGATTTGATCTTGGAATATGCCGTTGCTTCGTCCACCGTGGCGCACGGTTGGTCCAAATACCTGCAGAAGCTGTTGCATCAATTCGGCGTAAAGGTGTTTGACTCCGGCGGCGCGCTGCATCGATTTTCCGATGCGCCCTTTGACTACAACGGCAAAAGCGAGACCATCGACTATACGCTCGCAACCGGTGGAAGCATCGCCGTCAATGCGGGCTCGTTTTTCCCAACAGGATTCTACTTTGACCTTCCTGCAATCGTCATCACAGCTCTTGTCACCTGCATCCTCGTCCGCGGTGTGACCGAAAGCGCTTTCACTAACGCCATCATGGTTGCTATCAAGGTCAGCGTTGTGCTGTTCGTGATCGTAGCTGGAATTGCTTACATCAACGTCCAAAATTGGACCGACAATTTTGCGCCCTACGGATACGGCGGAATCACGTTTTTCGGCACTCCGATCTTCGGAGGGACAGACAAAGGGATGATGGCAGGCGCCGCCGGCGTCATCTTTGCTTACCTCGGTTTTGACGCGGTTTCGACACAAGCCGAAGAAGCAAAGAACCCAAAACGCGACTTGCCGATCGGGATTATCGGCTCGCTATTGATTTGTACCGTTCTTTACATACTCGTTTCGGCCGTGCTAACCGGGATGGTTAACTACAAAGAGATCGACATCAACGCACCCGTGGCAAGCGCCTTCGAAAAAGTCGGGTTCGCTTCGGCGCAATTCATCGTCACAGTGGGCGCCATCGCAGGCATCACTTCGGTCTTGCTCGTGATGATGATGGGACAACCGCGGATATTCCTCGCTATGGCCCGGGACGGATTGCTCCCATACGGGTTCTTTGGAGCGGTTCACTCCAAGTTCCAGACACCCTACAAATCCACTATCCTGACCGGTATCATTGTCGCCGCCGCTGCCAGCCTCTTGCCGCTGAATATCTTGGCCGACTTGACAAACATCGGGACCCTCTTCGCATTCGCGTTGGTTTGCACCTCGGTGTTGCTCCTCCGCTACACGGATCCAGATCGTGTCCGACCGTTCCGGTGTCCGTTTTCACCGGTCTTTCCATCGCTGGGAATCATTTTATGCGTCTTGCTGATGCTTTCTCTCCCAAGCGAAAACTGGTTGCGCCTGGTCATTTGGCTACTGATCGGATTGACCATCTACTTCTGCTACGGGTATTGGCATAGCAAACTGAGGCACGCCTCGCGATAAGGCAAGCCTCCTGATGCAGTATCCAGATGCAATAGCCAGATGGTATGGCGATCGATGGCGTGGTATGCGTTCCGTTATGTTTTGCGGAACGCTGTTAGACCCTCCATCAGTCGCTCGTTCTCGTCTTCGGTTCCCATCGAAATTCGCACACAATTGGGCAGTTTCCAACGCCGACCGCCGCTGATCAGCACGCCGCGTTCTGCGAGGAAACTTACCAAGGGGGCTGCATCCTGCCCCAAATCGACCCAACAAAAACATGCGTCGCTCGGCGTCATCTTCCATCCCGCTTGCTTGAATCCACGCTCCCATTGCTCGAGCGTCTTGCGATGCAACGCCAATGTCTTGGCCATATGCTGACTATCCGCCATGGCTGCTTCTGCTGCCACGACACCCGCCATGCTCATCGATAACTGGCCCAACATAAACGGACGCAGTCTCTCGATCACCTTGGTCGAACCCAATCCGTACCCGACACGCAAACCAGCCAGCCCAAAGATTTTTGAAAACGTTCTTGCAACCAAAACGTTGCTGCGAGATTTCGCCAATCCCACGGCAGATACCTTCTCGGCATGCGGCAAGAACTCAATGTAGGCTTCGTCGACCAGCAACAACGCATCCTGGGGGATTGCGTCCGCGATGGAGACGATTTGTGAAAGCGGGATGGTCGTTCCCGTTGGATTGTTTGGGTTGCACACGACGACGATTTTTGTCTGCTTGTCGATCGCTGCCAGTATCGCTTGGGTGTTGTATCGATTCTCACCATCCAAGGAAACGATTTTGCGTTGGATTTGGGTTCCGGGTATCTCGATCGCAGCGTCTCCAACAGCGGAGTAGCTTGGGTAAGCTTCGACCATATTGCCGGCTTGCGAACCATACGCCCACGCGACCGCTTTGAGTATTTCGGACGACCCTATCCCTAATAGCAAATCGTTCTCCCCTTCCGGTTTGGGCTTGGGACCTAACGACAATTCAGTCGGGGCCTCCACGTAACTTAAGCCATGCATCTTTCGCAGTTTCATCTCAAGTCGTGGCCCCTCGGACAGGGAATAGCGGCCCAGCATCGAGGCCGCCGATTCAATGGCCGAGAGGGCTAGCGGCGATGGACCAAGCGGGTTCTCATTGAAAAGAATCCGCGTTGGCTTGAGTGATTCCGAACGACAGCCCATCGCATTGGCGCGAATCTCGCCTGCAAAATTGGATAGCGCGATAGCAGCGGATGCGGAAACTCCCGCTGTGACAAAACCTCGTCGAGAACATTGCATGACGGACGCCTCTCAAAAGAAACGCAACCACCGTTGATGGTTGCTGCCTGTGTTGAAACAATGCGAGAGGAGTTTCAAACTATAGAGCATCACCGATCGCAATGCAATCACTTCGCCATAGAAGTCGCCCCCATAAAAACAGCGACTTTTGCAGGCTAAGTTTTTTAGAACTCTAAGCGAGTTTTTCCAAAATAGCGTTCAAATACCGAAACGATTTAGCCACCGAACTGATCTGAGCTCGCTCTCCGACTGCATGGTTGCCCTTGATCGTGGGTCCAATAGAAATCGCATCCAAACCGGGGAGCTTCTCAATCAATAGTCCGCACTCCAGTCCCGCATGCACGGCATGCACCTTGGGCTTGGACCCAAAAAGCGTTTCGTACTGATCGATGGCGACTTTCAAAAGCGTCGATTGCAAATTCGGTTTCCAACCGGGATAGCCTTCCGCGATCGTGAGGTCTCCTTTGGCCAATTGAACGACAGCCCGAAGCGTATCGCAGATATCGTCCGCCGCGTACGCCGACGTCCCTCGGACGCTGCAAATCACCTTGGCAGGCCCCTCGCTCTGCATTTCGACAATCGCCAAATTGCATGAGGACTCCACCAACGTTGGCATTTCCGCAGTCATTTCGCAGATGCCCGTCGGGATCCCGTTCAGAAGCCGCAGAAAAGCCTGAGTGTCGTCCGCCGTCAAAAGAGAACTCGCTTTCAAAGTATCCGCAGGCTGCACCTCGATCGCAATAGGATTGTCTCGCCCAGCATAGAGATGATTCCATTGCTCGCAACACGACGAAACACATGCCTGAGCCTTGGCCAACAGCGAGCCATCGAACGCAACGACGGCGTTGGCCGTGTCGGGGATCGCATTTCGTCTGGATCCGCCATGAAAGCGAACCAATCGGATCGGGACTATCTCCGAGAGCTTCGCCAAAGTTCGCGCAAGGGTTCGATTGGCATTGGCCCTTCCTTGATTGATTTCAACGCCGGAGTGCCCGCCTTTGAGCCCTTTCAATTCCAGGGAATAGCATTGCAAGCCAGCGATCGGCTCCGTTTTGCCGCTCCACTGAATCTCGACATCGCGTCCTCCGGCAGAGCCGATAGTGATCTCGTCATCGTCTTCGGTATCGATGTTGATGAGCCACTTGCCGGTCAACCCCAGCGTTTGCGGTTCCAGCCCAAAGGCCCCCGACATGCCTGCTTCCTCATCGACCGTGAACAGCAATTGCATGGCCACTGGTCGCGTTTTCGATTCTGCGACGGCCATCATCATGGCAACCCCCAGCCCATTGTCAGCACCCAGAGTGGTGTAGGGGGCATTGATCCAATCCCCTGCGTTGTCTTCCAACAATTTTTTGTCATCTGCCGGATTGAGGTTGCCTCGCACGATGGGGATCTTCCCCGTCGCAGCATCGGCTCCATGCGTTCCCGGTGCGGTCACCGATACGATATCTACATGGCACTGAAGTATAACAACTGGCTGCGCCGAAGTCGGTTTCAGACTATGGGTCGCTGGGACATGCACCACGAGGTTGCCGGCTCGGTCTCGCCTAGCATCAAAGCCTAAGCCGACGGCCCAGCGCTCCACAAAATCGATCGCAGCCGATTCTGCTTTGGAGGGCCGGGGGACTTGGACCAAATCAAAGAAGTGGTTCCAGACGAGGGTGGGCTCGGGTGTTGGGAAGGTGGGCTTCATGGGGCAAACTCTGGGATTTCCAATGAGTGAAACGCGGGATGAGAAACGTCGATCTACTTTTTTCGCAGTCCGACAGCGTCGAATAAGTCTTGGGTCGCTAAGGGGCGTGTGCAAGCAAAAACCTCGCCTGCGGCGCAGCCTGCCGCAGCGCCAGCGGCAATCGCCAATCCGCGAACGCGATCAAAAATATGGGCCTTGGCCGCGGGAAACTGGGTTGCATAGCAAGCAACGCTGGCGATTTTCTTTTCGATTGTCTTGCTGATATCGACCGTGATTTGACTGTCAAAGCCAACAATTGCAGCAGGTTCAAATTGCAATCGAAAGTACAATTGCTTTTCGATGGTATGGACCGGTAGACCATCGAACACATCGTCCCACTTGGTCAACCGCGAATAGAACACCGCTGCGTCGGTGATCTGCATCGCTTGGTAGTGATCTGGCGAAGCCATCGGGGTCTTGTTGCCAAAACCGATCACCATACGAGGGCGATACCGTCTGAACTCTTTTGCGAGCGCGACCCGTTCGTCAAACCCATCCATCAATCGGCGGTTGGTGAAATCCAGTATCTTGCGGACATGGACCCCCAGAACGTTTGCGGCCGCCATCGCTTCGGCACGCCTGACGTCGGGATGCGGACTCAGCGGAGTGGGTTCGCCATCGGTAAGATCGATGATGCCGACGCGGTAGCCTTGCTCTACCAGCGATGCAATCGTGCCTCCGCAGGCGATCTCGACGTCGTCGGGGTGAGCGCCTACCACAATGACATCCAATTGCTCGGACGACTCTATCATGGCTTCACCGCCTTGAGCAAGAAACTGGGATTGCAGGACTCCAGACGCAGCTTGTCCATTTGGTAATTGCCTCGCGAGATTTGGACCATCCAAAGCATCGGCTCAATGCCGATGTTGGAGACAAACAACTGCTGCAGCGCTACCACGTAGTCCATGCTCATCATGTTGGCGATCAAACAACCGCCACGTTGCAGACGCGGCCAAGCGTTTGAAACGAGCTCCGTGACCGCTCTGCCTGTGCCGCCCACAAAGATCGCTTCGGGGTCAGGAAGGGCCTCCCATGCCTTGGGGGCCTCGCCCAAAATGGGCACGAGATTGGTCACCCCAAATTGCTTCGCGTTCTGCACTAGCAGATTGTAATCTTCGGCGTCCATTTCGATGGCATACGCCTTTCCATTCCTCGCGATCTGAGCCGCTTCGATGGCAACCGAACCACTCCCTGCACCGATGTCCCAAATGATCGATGTCGATCGCAGATTCATTTCGCCCAACGCGATCGAACGCACTTCGTTGGGAGTCAACAAGCCTCGCTTGGGTTTGCTCTGACGGAACAATTCATCTGGGTTGCCAAACAATCGGCGATTTTCCGATTCCGATTGTTTGTCCGGAACACCCGCTTGACGAATCATCACCATGACATTCAACGGTGCGAAGCGTTGATTGACAATTTGCGCCAACGGGCTTCGGGTGACGCGTTCGTCCGGCGATCCCAAGTTCTCGCAAACGTACACGGTGAAATAAGAAATCCCCTTGGAGAGCAGCTCTTCGGCAAGCCTCGACGGGGGAACTTCTTCCGACGTAAAGATCCCCACTTTTTCAGCCGAACGGATACGTTCCACCACGCGGTCCAACGGCTGCGACGCCAGGTTGGTCAAGTAGGCTTCGTCCCAACTTTCCTTGACCCGGGCGAACGCCAACTGCATGCTGCTCACGTGTGGCAGAACATCAAACCGGTCCTTGCCAAGTCGGTCGCATAGAAAGCGTGCGGTCCCATAAAACAGAGGATCGCCACTGGCCAAAACGACGGTCGGGACTGCCGATTGGTCGAGGGAATTGGCCAACCGATCGAGATCCGATCCGATGACTTCTTTGCGCCCCGCGAAATCAGGAAACTTGGCGAGCAAGCCTGGTGCACCCACGAGCAGGCTTGCATTTTGGATGCACTCACCGGCATGTTTGGTCAAGCCCTCCGCGCCATCGTCACCCACCCCAATAATCATGATTTTGTTTGTATTTGCCATACGAAAAGTTATACCGCATCTTTTTCCCGACACAAACGCCAACTCGCTTTCCAACTCGCTTTCCAAC
>JANODW010000585.1:0-5231 GCA_031412875.1 Pirellula sp.
TTCTTCTATCGACAGATGTACCAACTGGTTGCCGGTGGACACGTTTACCTTGCTCAGCCACCCTTGTTTCGCGTCGTTCGGGGCAAAAAGGAACGGTACTACGTTCAAACCGAAGAGGAGATGAAATTCCAACTCCTCGAGCGAGGACTCAACGACAGCTACTTCGTCGGCGATGATGGTAAAAAGATTGAGGGGCAAGAGATGCGCAAGCTTTGCATCACGTTGGCATCGATGGAAGACGCAATGTTGACGCTCGAACGGCGCGGGATCTCTCTGCGAGTGCACACCGAACGGATGGAGGTAGAGACGGGGCGATTGCCGGTGTTTCATCTCGATATGGGTACCGAAGACCATTGGTTCGTCACCCGCGATAAACTGGATGAGTTCCTGGCCGCGAAAAAAGTCCTGGTGGATGCGACGCCGCTGGCGGAGAGTCCTGTAAACAACTCTTCCGATTCCAAAGGGGCACCCGCCACCATCGCACCCACGACCCACATCGCCGAGCTGTTCGAGGTCCGCACCATCAATTCCGGTCTCAAAGAGCTAGCCGAATTTGGCTTCTCCATCGAGGACCTCATCCCCAAGGACCGCACCGGGGCAACAGACTCTCGATTCTATCTCTATCGCGAAGAGACGGCCATCGGGCTCGAGGATCTGCGCGGACTGCTCCCAGGCATTCGCGAATCGGGGCGTCGCGGATTGTCGGTGACTCGCTTTAAGGGACTAGGGGAAATGAATGCAGAAGAACTCCGAGAAACGACCCTCGACCCATCCAATCGCACGGTGGTGAAAGTCCAGTTGACCGACGCTGCGGCCGCCGATGAAATGTTCCGAGTGCTCATGGGTGATAAAGTAGAGCCCCGCCGCGAGTTCATCGAAAAGCATGCGCTCGACGTGCGAAACCTGGATGTTTAAGAAAGCATAATCAAAGCAATGACAATGACCCGCACCAGCACGGTCTCACGCCAAACCGCGGAGACTAAAATCGAACTGAAACTGTCGCTCGACGGAACAGGCCAGAACCACATCCAAACCGGCGTTGGCTTTTTGGACCATATGCTTGTCTTGTTGGCCCGTCATGCACTGGTTGATTTGGACGTCCATGCTGTCGGCGACCTGCAAGTCGACGCGCACCACACTACCGAAGACGTTGGCATCTGCCTCGGACAAGCCGTCAGCCAATGCCTTGGTGCAAAGCATGGGATCCGTCGCTATGGCCATATGGTCTTGCCCATGGAAGAAACCTTGGTGACAAGCGCGCTAGATTTCAGCGGCCGTCCATTCCTCGTCTTCCAAGCCGAAATGCCTTCGCCCAGAATCGGCGACTTTGACAGCGAACTGGTTGAGGATTTTTGGCAAGCATTCGCGTCCAATGCCATGTGCAATCTGCATATCGTTCTGCATCACGGTCGCAACACCCATCACATCGCAGAAGCGATTTTCAAGGCGACTGCGCGAGCGCTTCGCATTGCCTGTGAGATCGACCCGCGTCAAACAGGTGTACCGAGTTCCAAAGGGGTTCTGTAGTCCCCTTGGTTTTGTAGATCGGAATGCGGGGAAAGGGATCGTTCCCATCGGAAACGATCTAGGTGAGCAACCGTGTTGACCCTATTGGCTGCGATGTTCGTTATTGAACATGCGCCTGAATCCAACCGTCGTCAACTTGTACCGAACTCAAATACAGATCTTTTAATTCGTTTGGCAGTCGATCGCTGATACGAAGGGGTTGATCTAGCAGTTCCGGTTTGAACACGTCCTCGAATTTCCGTTTCAGGAAACTTCGCAGGATGACTGCATTCACACCGCGGGACAGTTTTCCAGAGAAATTGATTTTGACGTCTCCTTGACGCTCAAGCTGGATGGCGCCATTGATTAGCACTACTTTGTAGTCTACTTCTATGGTCGCGGGATCCTTGAGGGATTGGTCCCCTTTGTCCAGCCGATTGGTGCGGATACGAAACGTGACCAAGGAGTTGTCCAATTGGATTTCCACTGGGTGGAAAGACGCCATGGTAACGGACCACGGTTCGTCGTCTTTTTTCTTGGCCAATCCTTTGCCCAGTGCATCTCCAAACTGCGTTGCAAGCGTATCCAGCTCTTCGCTTTTGATGAGTCGACCGGCGAGCACCGGGTCGATGAGATTGCTGACCGCGGATTCGTGCATCTGAACCGTTACGCCGGTATGTTCGACGACAAGCGGGCAGGAAGCTGGCGCGCTGAGCTGGTCACCATCCTGGAGTTTCCAAAGCAGTGCTAGGTACTGCGGCGAGCTCCATGTGTTTCGATGGGGGCGAGTGAGGCCGAGTCTCGCGAGAGCAGGTAGGTCCGGTGTTCTCAATTTTTGATTGGCCTCGCTGAGTTGCAGCGCCAACTTTTCATGGAACTGGTCGCGAACTCTATTCTCCAATCGTCCCTCAGCGATCGCATCTGCTTGCGGCTTTTGTTTGGCCGCTTGCTTGCTCGCGATTTTTCGCACGAGGCGAAGGCGGTGTTCGATATCGTTGATCTGACTCGAGAGAGCCGCATCGGTCGACGTATCGTTCAAAGAAACAAAGCCACCTTCGGTAAGCGCAATCGTCTCGCTGGCAGCTACATTGCCAAAGCCCTGGGTATGCAGTTTGACGGACCGGTTATAGCCGATGTTTTGGCTGGAGAAGGCCCCGTTGAGGGTCAGCCTCAATGCGGCGTGGGTGTTGCAATCCATCAGTTGTGGCGTGACCTGTCCCTGCAGCCAACTTTGTCCATAGAGCTGAGTGCCCAGGATCAATTCGTTTACCGGGTTTGCTTCCGCGACAGGTCTCGCAAACCTCTTGCCGACGAATTCCGAAGAAACCAACACTCTCGCATTCGCCCTCCCGAACCGTCCACGGATCGCATTCACCAAATCCCGCGCCTGGTTGCCTTGACTGAGCAACGCGACCGCGCGGCCAATTTCACGAGTATTTGCAAAGTCCTGATCGAAGCCTGGGAGCTGCAACTGTTCGGACAGCAACTTGAGCAGTTTGGAAAAACTCTCGATCGCCTTCTGCCTGTTCGTGCTGAACTCCAATGCGTGCACGTATGCCGTCAACGCGTCCCGGACATTCGTGAAGGGGCGCATTTCCAACCCGAGATAGTTCTGCCGAAAATTCTTTTCGATCTGCAGAAGCCTATCCTCTGCGGGATTCTCTTTCTGAAGCTCGCTGCGCAGGTCGTTCCAAGTCAAAAAACGAAGCCAGTTCGCTTGATGTTGAGGGGACGTCGCAAGGAAATTCTCGAGATCGGACATGGCCTGTTCAAGGCGCATCCGGGAATTGCCAATGTCAGGTAGTCGGTTTGCATCCAGATTCCGAATCGCATTTTCGATATCTATCGCCCAATTTCGAATCGCGTTCTGCGAAGGATACGATGCGTTGGGAAGGGTGGTCTGGGAGGAGAACGTTGTTGCGAATGGCACAGAGTCGGTAGTAGCCAGCGCGTAGCTGGCGGGAACAACCGGATAGCTCGGATAGCTGGGACTTTGAGCCAATGTCAAACCAACATTCCCGGCCGCAACGACCCATGTCGAAATGCGTAGTACCCATGAACGTCGGATAGATTGCACGCTAGCATTTGTACTTCTATTCTTAAAATCCATTGGTCTGATTTTGTATTTCATTTCCATAGTTCTTCCAGTCATTCGTCTCAAGCTGTTACCTCAGATCGATCCATTTGCTCGATTGTAATGGTCGGCAAATTATCCTCATAGGACCCATTTTTCCTATCTTAACTTTAGTCGCAGGTTCAACGCGATAGTGATCGCTCGTTATGTGACAAAACCCACATGCCTTTCCGGACGCGTTGGCCCCCTTACAATTAGCAAAATTGGGAAGCGAAGAATAGCCGTTACAAATTATCTTACTTTCCCCCTATGGGTCTCTGGATCGCTTGCACGTTGAGGGTTTGCGGGTAAGCCTTAGGGATTATTGAAATTCCCCGACTCCCCTCTGACATTCCCGAATGTCCATCGCCATCACGCGTCAAGCTATTGAAACACCGGAAGCTCCTGGCCTCGAAGCAGATTCGTTGGTTTCGGGTCTTTCGTTTATGCTTGTCGCGAATCTCTTCCAGCGGGGGTTAGGCTTTGTTCGCAATCTGGTTCTTTGTCGATTTTTGGTGGAAGAGCAGCTCGGCCTTTGGGCCCTTTCGACGAGCTTTTTTTTATTAGCAGCGCCGCTCGCAGTGTTAGGGCTTCCTGGAACGTTTGGAAGATTCGTTGCATCGTACCGAGCATCGGGACAATTAAATGTTTTTTTGAGGCGTGCCGCCGTGGGAGCAACCGTGGGGGCTCTTGGGTGCGCTTCGATCTTGATATTGGCTCCTGCTCAAACGAGCAGCATTATTTTTGGAGTGGCGTTGTCACACGGGACGATGTTCTTGATCGCTACCGTTTTGTGTTTAGTCATTCTGTTTAACACGATAACAGAATTGCTCGGGGGGCTTTGCAAACCTCGGGTCGTATCGGCCATGCATTCTTGCAACTCGATCGTTTTTACGGTCGCCAGCCTGACCGGTGTCCTGTTTGTGAACGACTGGCGAGTGCTGATTGCGGCGTTCGGCTTGGCTGCCGCGGTGGGCCTCCTCCCATCCCTTCCCTCGCTTCGAAACTGGAGAGAAATCGAAACCTCTTCGCCAGTGCCTATATCTCATCGAGCGATGTGGAAACGCGTCTTGCCGTTTGCGATTAGCATTTGGTGTATGAATTTGCTGGTGAATCTTTTTGATGTGGTCGATCGATACATGCTGCTTCATCTGGCTGCCGAAACGGCGGAACAAGGACGGGGGTTGGTTGGCCAATTTCATAGCGGCCGAATCATGCCTGCCTTGCTGACCAGCTTGATGTTGATGCTCAATGGGATGCTGCTGCCTTACTTGGCTTCTGAATGGGAAGCTGGAAACAGGGAACGGGTCGCGCATTCGCAACGGCTGACACTGAAATGCGCGACGCTTTTCTTCCTCTGCCTCTCCATTGCTTCTTTAGCCATTGCCCCCCTTCTGTTTGAAAAAGTACTGCAGGGGAAATACGCCGATGGCCTAGCGATCATGCCCCAGGCGATGTTTCATTGTTGCCTCACGGCGATGGCGTTCCTGTTGCAGAATTATTTTTGGTGCGCCGAAAAAGGTAAGACGGTCGGTGCCATCTTTGCCATTGGACTTGTCCTGAATATATTCCTGAACGCTTGGTGGGTTCCGTCGATGGGACTTCGCGGCGC
>JANODW010000586.1:0-2221 GCA_031412875.1 Pirellula sp.
AACCGATCGGCGTGCTGATGATCAGGCCATCGCAAGCGTAGGTGGTGGCCAGCACCGAATCGATGTAGAGGTCGATGTACATCATCGTGTACGGCGGTCCGCCCAGCACCGACGCTTCGTTGAGACCGATGATCGATTGGAGTAGGTCGTCGTCTTGAAATACTTGGCATTGCAACATCAAGTGATTGGTGACTGAGAATCGACCGCTGCAGACCTCCGGCCAAATATCCACAAAGCGACTGGGTGATATGGCGGCTAAGAAACCGAGCTTGCCGAGATTCACTCCGAGAACCGGGCGTTGATTGTGACGCATCTGGCGGGCCGATTGCAAAATGGAGCCGTCCCCTCCCAAAACAACGACAAGATCTGACTCGCACGAATCGAACTCGTACGAGAACTCCTTGTCGACGAACAGGATTTCCGCGTGCTGTTCGATGATTTTGAGAATGCCATTGAGTTCCAGCTCGACACGCGGGCGATTCGGAGCTGCCAAAACCACCACGCGTGGTCGTGCTCTGCCATCTCGTATCCATTCCCAAGAGGCAGGTTGGTTCAACGGTTAAGCTCCTGCATGTGCAGCGTTGGAGTATTTTGCATCAAGCATTTTACACGTCTTAGCAATGCCTGCAGGATCGAGTCCGAGATCGGCAAGCAATTCGTTTCGGTCGCCGTGTTCTATAAATTGATCGGGAATGCCGAGCGTCCTGAGGACCCGTGTGTCCCATCCGTGCGCACAGGCTACTTCGAGAACGGCCGATCCGAAGCCGCCCATCAGCGCCCCTTCCTCCACCGTCACGACAAAGCGGCACTCCTCGAACAGTTTGGCGAGCGTGCTCGTGTCCAGTGGTTTGATAAAGCGCGCGTTGATGACGGCGACGTCCAAGCCGTCCCGCTTGAGAATGTCTGCTGCAGCGATGCATTGTTGGAGCATTGCTCCGCAGGCCACAATGGCGCCGTCGGTCCCCCAGCGAATCGTTTCGGATTTGCCGAGTTCTATCGGCTGCACGGGCCGTTCGAACGTCTGAGCGGTTGTTTTGGGGTAACGAATGGACGCAGGACCCGAGTGCGACAGTGCAAACTGAAGCATAGGTTCCATCTCGGTGGCATCCCCGGGGGCCATCATGACCATATTCGGAAAGACCCGCATGTAACCGATGTCGTAAAGTCCGTGGTGCGTAGGCCCGTCGGGCCCGGTCAATCCTGCCCGATCCAGCATGAAGGTGACGGGCAAGTTTTGCAATGCGACTTCTTGAAAGATCTGGTCATAGGATCGCTGGAGGAAGGTAGAGTAAATGGCGACAATCGGCCGCAATCCCACCTTGGCATGCCCCCCTGCAAAAGCGACCGCGTGCGATTCGCAAATCCCAACATCAAAGAATCGGTCTGCAAACGCGTCGCGCACCGGTTCCAGTTTGTTGCCTTGGCACATGGCTGCCGTCATGACGGTAACCTTTTTATTCCCTTTCATCTGACTCATGATGGCGTCGCGAGCGTAGTTGGTAAACGCTGGCTTGTCGCCAACTCCCAACGGCTTTGGGCACCCATCTTCGTCTTCAAAGGCAGGAGGGGTATGGAAATAGACGGGATCCTTTTCGGCCGGTTTATAGCCTCGCCCTTTTTCTGTAACGACGTGCAATAACGTCGGGCCTTTTTGGTCCTTTACCATCTCCAAGTATTTTCGGAGCAAATGAATGTCATGGCCATCGATAGGCCCGATGTATCGGAAACCAAATTCTTCGAAGAGCATCCCCCCGACCATCCCGGCCTTGACCCCTTCTTTGATTTGAGCCAAGAGTCGCTCGGTGGGGTCGCCAAACAAAGGCAGCTTGTTCAGTACTCGAACGACCTCGCTCTTGAACCCTGTATAGAAGGGATTGGTACGCAGGCGATCGAGATAGCTGGCCACTGCACCAACACGTGGGCAAATCGACATCTTGTTGTCGTTCAGCACGACGATCATGTCCGCGTTGAGTTCGCCCGCGTTGTTCATCGCTTCGAAAACGATGCCTGACGGAAAGGCTCCATCACCAATCACCGCGACACTCTTGCGAGCCGCTTGACCGCTGAGGTCATCGCCGCTCTTGAGACCCAATGCGGTCGAGACGCTGCATCCGGCGTGCCCCGTCATGAACAAGTCGTATTCGCTTTCAGCAGGGTTGGGATATCCCATCAATCCGCCCCGTTCGCGAATCGTTTTGAACTCGTGGTAGCGACCCGTCAC
>JANODW010000587.1:0-2169 GCA_031412875.1 Pirellula sp.
CAATCAGTCGCCCCTCCAAATCAAACAGGGGCCCACCGCTGTCTCCTCCGATCAAGGAGCAGTCCGTGAAAAGGGTGCTTTTTTGAGTCTTCAACAACCGACCGATTCGGACCACCGCAGGCCTGTCTCTCATCCACCCCCCCGGATGCCCGGTTGCAATGACCCATTGCCCTTGTTGCAAACTGGCGGATTCGCCGAGCGATGCGTGCGGCCAAGGGTTGGTTGCGGTATCCCGAGGAGTCGTGATGCGAACCAAGCCGGCATCCTCATCGCGATTTACCCCCATGCTTTCGCCTTCTAAACGCGTTCCGTCATGAAGGATAATCGATACCTTTTTTCGCGGCCGACCGGCGACGTGGGCTGCAGTAAAAATATATCCGTCACCGGTAATGATGACCCCAGTTCCTTGAGTGGTCCCGTGCTGGATGTTGACGGTGACCAAGTTGACCTTCTCGGCGACTTTGGTTTGTTGTTTTTCAAGCGATATCAGATCCGCTTGATTGCGAGGCTCGAACAATCGTCCGATCCCGGGCTCGAGATCCACCGAGGTAAATCCAGTGTTCTTGACCGTCTTGGGAGTCTTTGACGCCGGCAGGATGGGCCGAAAAGAAGTTCGGTCTTGAGATGCCTGTGGGAAATCCTGACCAATGCACTGGGTGGCCATGCAAAACAACAACAGCATCTGCATCCCGCGATGCGATATCCTGGTGTGGCCGACGTTGCAGCGTTTGCTGAGCAAGATAGACTCCGTAAGCTTATGGGTGCAAGCAAACTAAGAAAAATCCGTACATTGGTTACGCGGGTTCGATTATTCGCTAACAAACTCCAAAATGAAACCCGTTTGACTCAAGAAACTCAAGAAAGCATCCGAGGGGGCCCGCAAATGCAGAGATTCCGTACCGATCGTGACGATTTACCGGGGGGGAATAGGACATGGGCGTTCGATTGATTGTTGGGTGCGGCTATGTCGGTTGCCGCGCGGCGAGTCTTTGGCAAGCGCAAGGAGACACGGTGTTCGCAATCACGCGATCCGTTTCCCATGCCCAAGAATTGAACCGTCTGGGAATCCGGCCCATCGTCTGGAACTGGTTAGAAGGAGGATTGCCGGAGGAAAACGGAGCTTGGCAGTCGTTGCGCGAGGACTCTGCCACGACCTTGGCGACCATCCTGATCGCTGTTTCGCACGCGCCCGTTCCCGCTATCCCATCCCAGGAAACGCATACGCGCGGACTCGACAATCTAGTGCGGCTTCTCGACCGGATCGGCGCGGAATCCTCGCAAGCCAAGTGGATATATCTTTCGACAACCGGGGTGTTCGGACCCACACCTCCCGGAGATTGGGTGGATGAAAAATCCCCCGTCGCTCCCGACCGCCCGGGTGCGATCGCTGCCTGGGCCGCAGAGCAGTGGATTGCCCACCATCTCAGCGCCGATAGGAGAGTCGTGCTGCGGCCGGTGGGCATCTATGGACCTACTCGCGTCCCGAATTGGCAAGCGATCCGAGACCGTGTCCCGTTGCAAGCGGATCCGGAAAGTTATCTCAATTTGATCCACGTCGACGATCTCGCGGCTTGCATCCAAGCGGTGTCGACTTCGGCGCCGATGCAATCGGATCTTTACTGCGTTAGCGATGGCAATTCGGTCCTTCGCAAAGACTACTACCGCGCTATTTCTGAAATGGGCAATTGGCCGCTTCCCGTTTTTGAATCGGTCCCGACCCATCGAAAAGATGGCCGCAGTTCCCGCAGCGATGGCAACAAACGCGTCCGCAATAGCCGCCTCCAAACCGAGCTTGCGATCCCTTTTCAATTTCCTAGCTACAAGGAGGGTTTGAAATCGCTTCTGACGCAGATGGTCGACTAAGGCATCCGAACCCAAAAGGGCCGAGCGGACGTATCTTGCTCACGCGTCGGGGAAGGATACCGCCCGTTATGCTCGCCTCACCGACATGAGGAAATGAGACCGCAATGTGAAAGACATGGCCACAATTCCGGGAATGATCGCGGTTGGACGTTGCTCTTGAGACGCCTTGCAGCCTAAAATCTCGTCGAACCTACTTTTCAAAACTAAGGTCTTAGATGCTCCAACGCAAACCTATTTTTCCGCACGTCATTGAACTCAATGTTCAAGCGGGCCACCTCATCGGTTGCAACGTATACCTCATTCACG
>JANODW010000588.1:0-5810 GCA_031412875.1 Pirellula sp.
TTGCCAACGCGACTGAGCGGCGGGATTATGTATTCCGATGGCCAATTCGATGACACCCGGCTGCTGATCAACATGGTGCAGACCGCAGCGGAAAAAGGAGCTAGGCTTATCAATGGCGCTCGAGTCATAGGTCTCGGACGCGCTGGAGGAGCCAAGCTCGATGGCCTATCCTTTCGCGATGAAGAGTCGGGTGAGATACACCAAATCCGTGCCAAGTGTATTGTCAACGCCACGGGCCCCTTTTGCGATACCGTTCGGCGCTTGGATCATCCGACGGCGGAACCGCTGGTTGCGGCCAGTCAGGGAATCCACTTGGTGTTGCCCAAGCGATTTTTTCCTGGCGAGGCGGCGTTGATTGTACCCAAGACGCGTGACGGGCGAGTTATGTTCATCATCCCATGGCATGACCATGTGTTGCTTGGGACCACAGATACCCCGATTGCAGTGGCAACCGAAGAACCGGTTGCAATGGATGCTGAGATCGAATTTCTGCTGTCGACAGCGGCGGATTTTTTACAGATCGCGCCACTGCGTGAAGATTGCTTGAGCGTTTTTGCGGGGATCCGACCGTTGGTTCGGAGCAATGCGAGCAAGTCCACTGCAATGCTTTCCCGCGATCATACGATCGAAGTTTCTTCATCAGGATTGCTAACGATCACCGGGGGGAAATGGACCACCTACCGTCAGATGGCCCAGGACTGCATTGATCGTGCAATCACGGTGGCGGGGTTAGCGTACCGACCTTCAACGACACACGCGTTGCGGCTGCATGGTTGCCCCAAATCGGGGGCCGTCGAGACGGGCAAGAGCCCCTTTTCGATTTACGGAACGGATGGACCGCTCCTCGAATCTTTCATTCAGGAACGCCCTGAGCTCGGAGAACGGCTCCATCCCGATTTGAATATCGTGGTAGCGGAAGTGGTATGGGCGGTTCGCAATGAGTGGGCGAGAACCGTAGAAGATTTCTTGGCGCGTCGCACGCGGGCCCTTTTCTTGAATGCGAAAGCAGCGATTGCGATGGCTCCTGAGGTGGCCAAGTGGATGGCGATCGAGCTGAACCGAGATGAAAATTGGCAGGCCTCTCAAGTGGATGCGTTTGAGGAGACGGCCCGTAGTTATCTCTTGAAGTGATGTTTTGTCGTGACGATGTCGACGATTCGGTCGATTGTTACGGTGGCTGCCAATTGTCGCCTCCATCGGGGCGGGCCCGAATGGAAGGCTTGCGATTCGTTACCGATGGGTTTATCCCCGCGGGACGGTAATTGGCGGCTTTAAATTAGGACGCAGCTCAGGTTGGATACTTCCATGGGCCGCGGTATTCTCTGCGCAGAAGCTTGTTCGCATCTTCATCGCCAACGATCTTTTCGTTCACGCCATCCCATTGGATGCTGCGTCCAAGTTTGTACGAAAGCATGCCTAGCAAACTCATGTTGGTGGCCAGATGCCCGACTTCGATATCGCACGTTGGGCGTTTGCCCTTTTCGATAGCTTGGATGAAGTCCGACCAGAGCAATTGGATGCTGTGCCCATCGGGTTCGGTATGTTGGGCATCTTCATGCACTACGGGTTGTTTGGAGTCCGCGGGATGAAACGTCCACCCGTCTCTCCATCCCATATGGAACGTCCCTTTGGTCCCATAAAAATAGCAGCCGATGGAGTGTTTTTCAGCGGAGTTGCCTGCAAATTTCCGGTGCTCCCAGGTGGCCGTAAACGATTCGAACTCATAGACCGCGATTTGGGAGTCGGGAGCGTCTGTCGTCTGTTCTTTGGCGTTGTTGACAGCGGTTCCCGAGATGGGTCTGCCGCCGGTGGAATAGATTTTTTTGGGATACTTTTCTTCCGACCACCAAAGCACTTGGTCCAACCAATGAACGCCCCAATCGCCGAGGGTACCGTTTGCAAAATCAAGATAGTTTCGGAACCCGCCTGGGTGGATTTTGCGGCAGTAGGGTCGCATGGGTGCTGGGCCGCAATACAGGTCCCAATTGAGGTTGGAGGGAGGTTCGCTATTGGGCGTCGGTTTTTCATTCCCTCCCCCGCTATGGGCAAACATTCGCACCATTCCTATTTCGCCCGCATTTCCATCCTTGAGAAACTTCATTCCCGAAACGTAGTGCGGTCCGATCCGACGGTGCAAACCGACTTGAACGGTTCGATTCGCAGCGCGTGCGGCATTGAGCATGGCGCGACTTTCGTGGATGGTATGCCCAGTAGGTTTTTCGACAAACACGTGGGCTCCAGCGCCGATCGCGGCGATTGCGTTGAGCGCGTGCCAATGGTCAGGAGTTGCCACGATGGCGATATCCAATTTTTGTTCGTCGATCAGTTCGCGAACATCCTGGTAGGTTTTTGGTTGATCGCCCGACAATGCCTTTACTTTCTCGGCAGCCAGCTCTAGGACGTCGGAGTCGACATCGGCCAGCGCGACGACTTTGCAGTTGCCACCCGCCATGGCTTCTTTGAGGATATTCATTCCCCACCACCCGCTTCCGATCAACGCCGTCCGATAGGTCTTTGCTTTTGGGGCCGCGTGAATGTTGGGCGCGGCACTCAGGACGAGACCCGATGCCAGGCTGGATTGCAGGAAATCGCGTCGATGGATAGGCATAGGACTTTTCTCAATCAAGGGGATACGTTGACGCATGCGAGGTCGCCCGCGGCGTTGCGACAATAAATCTTGCCGTTGCTCAGGACAGGTACGGTCCAGCACTTGCCTTCTAAAATTTTTGCTTTGGCGGTCGCTTTAAACAAACTGTTGGACACGGGAGCAACCAGCAATTCCCCGCTATCGCTTAAGACGATCAAATGTTTGTCGGCGACCATGAGGGAACCAGCGCCGAGTCCGGAAAAACTCCAACGTACCTCCCCGCTGGCAAGCTCCAGACATTTTAGTTGGACTTCTCCTCCCTCGTCACCGTCGAAACCATAAATATAGCCATCGACCAGGACACTCGACTGGAGTTGGTTCTGCATCTCGGTGTTTGCCCAAACCACTTGGGCGGAGGCAGCGTCGAACGACAGCAACGCAGCTCCGCGACCGTAGCCGGACGAGATAAACGCAAGATTTCCTTGAACCAGTGGATCGGCGGCATTGCATCCGTTGGTTGTCAACCAGCGGTGCTTCCAAACGACTTCGCCGTTTTCCAATCGAACGCATTGATAGAATTTTCCCGATGCGATCAATGCAAACCAACGTCCGTCGATTTGGATTGGGAACGGGGTCATGTAGCCCGCGTCACTATCTCCCGACTTCCAGAGGATTTCGCCCGTCTGTTTGTGGATCGCCATTCCGGACTGGCCGACGTTGAGTATCAGCCTATCGTCATGAACGACCGGGGACGCGGAGAAGCCCCAGCCTGGAATGCGGACGCCGGCTTCCTGAGCAACGTTTTTGGACCATTGGATTTTCCCAGTCGCCGCATCGAAGCAAAACAAATCCCCTTGCCGACCCAAGGAATAGACTCGCTCGTCATCCACGGTGGGGGTAGCTGTCGGGCCCCCTTCGAAAAAACGGTCGTCGAGAGGAGAGTCGTACGAGTGCTTCCAAACGACTTGCCCCTTTTCTGCATCGATACAAAATACGGTATCGGCATCGTTTGCATGGCCCATGGTATAAAGCCGCCGGCCAACCACGGACATCGATGAAAAGCCCGTTCCCACGTTCGTTCGCCAGACGACTGCCGGCCCCGTTTCCGGCCAACTTCGCAGCCAGTTGCCTTCGCCGGAGACCCCGTTTCGCGTTGGCCCGCGCCAGTTTGACCAATCGTCTGCGGTCGCTGCAACCCAAGGGAACAACGATAAAAACAGGATGCGACAGCTCCAACCAAAATGCTTAGACAATACGAAAGACCTTCAACAACGGCTAACCCATTTACGGAAACGCGAGAATCGAACATTGTAGCAACTCTCAACGGATGCTTCTTTGGGAACGAGAATTTCCAATCCTCAGGAAACTAATCTTTGCGATGTGTTTCTGTTTCGCGTCCGATTTTTTTGAGGCTATCGAAGTAGAGGAGTTTGTGATGCAGATAGCTCTCGCAGAATGCCTTGGCCTCTCGATAAAACGGGATCGCAGTCCCGTCCGCGATCTCGCTCGACATCAGCCAGTCGATATGTTTATTCAATGCCGAATCCCGACCGATCCGATGGCAATCCTCGCGGAATTGAACCATTTCTGATTCAACCCATCGGAATCGTCCTCCGACCGGTATCTGTGGGTGCTCTCCGTGAGGATTGGTCCAGATAGCGGTCCATGCTTTGCCTTGGGAGTAAAAGCGTTTCAACCAGTATGCCGAGATGTCGGATTCATCGACCGTAGGAGCTGTCAGGACGGCCGCACGGGCATACATCATTTCCTTTTCGAGAAGATCCGGTTCTTCTTTCCACCGTTGGATCATTCGAATATCCACTCGGGAGTAGTCCTGGTTGTGAAACAGGAATCGGTCGACGAAAATTTCGTGTTGGAATGAGAGTTTGCGAAGCTGAGGAAACTCGCAGTAGATGGTCATTTCCGAAAGCGTGCTGGCGACATGTTCGTTGTCTCGAATCTTGTTCTTGAAGGTAACTGGATCCGCCAGAGCGCTTTTTTCATCGGGGCTGTACGGCATTGTTGCAGCGTGTGTGATTTCGTGAAGATAGTAGAGATCTTGCACTAGTTTGTTGTCGTATGTTCGCAACTGGATGCCGCCCCACCAGGGTGAAAAATGCGGTGCTTCGACATACTCAAAGAACTCTTGGCCGTCCTTGTCGCATACAGAAACGAACTCTTGCGATGGCTGGAAAAAAAATCTTGGATATCTCGAAAAACGTTGGAGAATGCTGTAGATAAATCCTCTTTCGTCGTAGGAGTTGCAGAACGCTTCGGTTTGCAACAGTTCGCTCCGGATGAAGCTACAACAATCCTGAGCGTTCGGGAATTTTACGATGTCCTGCATTTGCAATCTGATGGGGGAATCAAGGTTGAGTGCGATCGGGAATGCGTTCGTAGTACCTCGCTGCCACACTCGGGTTGAGCGACGGGTCGATCTCATAGGCCATCAGCGGAGTCAATCCGACGCGTACTTTTTGGTGGCCGCGTGGACCGCGCAACAGATAGCGTTCGAGGTCCGATGGGTTTTCGGATGCTTGGCCAATCGCGAGCAAAAAGATATCTGCCGAACGCAGTTGGAGGCCTAATTTCTTATTCGTTTTGTCGGTAGCCCGTTGTTGGATGGAGCTGTATTTGCGAGGCAACTCGTGGACTCCATAGCGGCTCATGAATTCGGTTCCAATGCGGAGCGACGTCAAATTCTTGAACCACTTATTGCCGAACAGCCCTGGAAGCTCTTTGCGTGAAAACATCCCGCCGATGCGATGGTAGTAAACGCCTGCGGGCTTGCTCAGCGAAAGGAAGATAGCGGCGATGTTTGGGTGATTCGCATTGACGGTGAAGTCGCGGGCAACGCAACCCACGTACGAGAGATCGAGCATAAGCTCGGCCGTTGGTTGTCGGAGGGCGAGTTCGGCCGCAAAGGGTTCAAAAGCGTCCCAAACCATACCGTCGATTGCAGAGGGTTGGCTGATGTAGAACTGATCGTTCGGGCCGATACAATCGATGGCTTGATGCCAATCGGTGCGAGGGTGAGATTGCAGGTCGATCGCGGCCGCTGCAGCGTAAGCACCAAACCCTTCGTATTCCCCTTCAAAAACATGAATGGTTGGAACAAATCGCTCCCGACGTGCACGCGCACCGTAAGCGTGGATGGCTTCCCGCAATGCTTCGCTGGCACCTGCGGTCGGATAGCTGAACGGGAAAGATGGCAAAGGGAAAT
>JANODW010000589.1:0-6057 GCA_031412875.1 Pirellula sp.
TTGAACCGATAACCGCGCTCGCGAGCCCGTTGGGTGGGCCATGCCGACTGCATCGAATCCAACTGCGCGATAGGGGCTGTCTTTTCCCAATTCAATATCATGTCGCCAAGAGGTCCTTGAACGCCTTCGCCACGTCCCGTCCAGTGTTTGCCTGCATCGATAAATTCGTTTTGCCATAGGATCGACAAGCTCATCTCGCCGGCATCCCATGCCAAGTTGACTTGTTCTGGATACCCGACCGCGATTCCTCGAGGACCTATCCCCTCGATAAAATTGCGATAGATAATGGGCTTGGTCGCAGGTGCCAGCACGATCGCTTGCGTGTCGAGTCCGGACGGTGGCGTCGCAGCTTTTCCTTGAGCAAGGTACATCCACATCGCATCGATTTGTCGGTCGGCGTTTCCGTCGAAAATGGTTGGCAAAGTGGACTTGCCATCCGGAAAACTGGAGGGCATTCGCGTGCCTGGACGGTACTCCGAAGGGGCTAGCATGTAGCGATGAAACCAATCTTCGCGCAATCGTTCTGTCATCGTCAGCATATCGATCGCTTGGATACCGGGAACGGCTTTGTCGCCGAATCGGTGGCACTTGATGCACGACAAACCTAAGCTACCGGTTAGCTTGCGACCCGCCACTACGAGCTCCTTGGCTTCATTGCTATTCACTTCGGGAAGATGCGACGGCTTGTCAGGTGATTTGCGATCCAATGCGACGAGGCGTTCTCGCAGGCCGTGCAAGTTCTTTGGTCCGAAGCCAGGCATTCGAGTTACCATATAAGGTCGATCTTTGGCGCCCTCGGCAATGATTTTGTCGATCGCTTCTGGTCGAAGTTTGTCGCCGACGCCAGTCAACATTGGAGGCACGCGTCCTTCGTTGCCCATTTCTGGCATCTTGGTAGTAAAGAGTTTGTCGCGGGCCGGTTCAGGACCGACGATCGCATCGCGACTATGGCAAGCGTAGCAATTCCGCGAAGCCAATTGCAAATGAACCAGATCGCTATCCGTCGTTGGCTTGGAACGATCCCGCAGTGCCACTTCGATGGCTTGGCGTTGCGATCGGGTCAAGGCATAGTCGGGCAAGTTGACGGCAACGTTCTCTGCCAAGCACCCTTGACCGGCTCTGAGTTGAGCGAGCGGCTTTGCTTGAAAGGTACTTTGTACGTTTGCAAGTCCGAGCTGTTTGGATTCCGTCTCGAGTTGATGGCAATTAGCGCATCCCATGGACCCGAATAGTTTGGCGCCCTCAGGGAGCTTCGACAGATTGGGTTGGAATTGCGATGCGATCAAGGGTTGATCTGTCGCCCGCGTAGGATCCGAAGTGACCAGACCGGCGATGGGAGTTCGCTCCAAATCGGGTCCTTGTACTTCCAGCGTCAGTTCTTCTTCGCCGCTCCCTTCAAAGTACTCCACTCGCAGGGTGTGGACTCCGGCATCCAAGGGGAGCGAGCCGCTGCCCACTTGCATGGGGTGCGTGCCGTCAACGATGACCACTTGTTTGCCATCGACAAGCAACCGGCTGCCGTCATCGGACCCCAAATGGAACGTGTACTTGCCGGCTTTGGCAACAGGAAAGTAGCTATCGAATCGGATGGCGAAATCGTTTTTTCGACCAGCTACAGTGAGGTCCAAGCCGAAGCTGGTTCCGGTTTTTATGCTTTTTAATTTGTCGAAATCTGGGAGCTTGTCGAACGTGCCGTGGAAGGCAGTGAACGCAAACTGTTCGACCCCCGGCGCGATGATTTTTTCGCCCAGCAGGTAGCAGGCAATGTCGTTCGCTTCCTTTCGGTCTTTGACGAGTCGGGGCATTGCCCCGCTGGATCGGATGGCGATCGGGTCGAGCAGGAAACCGCGCAAGCCGTCGAGTGTGTATTTGGACGTTAAATCTCCCAGGGGGACGCTGGTCCCAACCAATGGGCTTCCTGCGCGGCGCGGTGCATGGCAAGCGATGCAGCCGATAGTGTGAAAGAGTTCCTCGCCTCGTAGGGCAGCACCGGTGTCACCAGATCGATCGATAGGATTGCCCGTCGAAGCCAAAAAACTCGCAAGCGCTTCGCTCGCATTTTTTCGATCTGCATCCGATTGGCCATGAAACAGATCGGGCATGGTTGTCCCTGGTTTGATAAGGTGCGGTTCGTTGATGAACGCGAGCAGGTGGTCGGGGCGAAGACGTCCACCCACGTTGGTTAAGACAGGTCCGGATTTGATTGCCAAGTTGCGATCGTCACTCGCATGGCAAGCGACGCATCCCAACTCAGAGAGGAGCAATTTGCCGGCAAGCAATGCATCGTTCGCAAACCGTTCTGCGCCCGAGACGATTGGCCGCAACGCTTCGCGATCCGCATCGCGAGGAAGCACCCAGATGTTGCGGAATCGAACGGGGTTTCCGTGATCTTGCAGAGTGATTGGACCATCCGACGGATCTTCCTTGTTGGGCGCAGCGGCCGTAGGGGATCGAACGGGAACGTCTTGTTGCACAACCACACCGTTGAGGCGGACGGTTAGCTTGGCGTCCGTCTTCTTCTTGCCGCTTGCATCAAACCGTGGGGCGGTGAATTCGATATCGTAGGTTTGCCAAGTTAACGGCGGGAAGCAAACATTGACGTCTGGATCTCTCACTTGGTAGATGCCGCCGGCCTCGTTGTTTTTTCCTTCGAGTCCGAACGAGTCGAGGATTTGCGTTTCGTATCTGCCTTGGTGATACACACCGCTGTTGCCTCGCGCCTGGCCTTTGGCTTTGGGTTGGAACGGGGTACGAAACTCGAGGTGGAGCGTATAGTCATGGAATAGGTCTTTGCTCGTCGCACCTTGGACAAGCAGCCCGTCGTCGGTGCGCTTGGCGCCTTTTTGCCAGCGATCGTCGATTGATTTTTGGGTTCCGTCAAAGAGGACGGTAGCGCCTGGTGGAGGTGTCGCACCCAGAGTAGGGCTGACTCGCTCGATCCGCTTCATCCCTTTTTTCTTGACAATGTCTTGTACCGATTCCGCATCACCGTCAGTACGTTGCGGGGGTGCTCCGTTCCAGCCAGCACCTGGCAAGCCACCTGCATAAAGGACCAAATCGAAGTCGTTACCGCCATTGGCGATCACTTGTAGTCCGCTACCGGCTGCCACGTACTCGCCCTGGATCGCAAAGTCCGGATCCGCTTTGGCCGATTCCGGAGAATCCAAAACTTGCAGAACGTAGGGGCTCGCCTGAACCTCGGGGCCGGTGACCATGCCAGCGCACATCGCGATGGCGATGAAGGTGATTTTCGGGGCGAGGGTGTGACAGCAGACGCGGGCGAACCGAATGGGATTTTGAACCATAATGCTCTAAAGAAGGGCGATAAACGATTTTGGATGGATAATCAGTGTAATCCAAAACCGGCTTCGCTGGTAAACCCCTAGCGAGCGCTAAGGCGAGCGGCAGGCTAAAACAGACCAGCCGTAGTTTGGGACCATTGTCCCGAACAAAAAGACCATCTTGAATGAAGAGATTGTCTTGAATGAAGAGATTGTCTTGAATGAAGAGATTGTCTTGAATGAAGAGACGGACGGGACAACGGTCCCATCCTACGATAAGCGATTATGATCGCTAGCGAATTATTTAGTGAGCAAGTACGAGGCGAGGGAGGTTACTTCTTGATTTGGAAGTCTAGATTGCTTTGGCCGAACTTGCGTGCTTTGGAATCCTCTACCATGAGTCGGAGTTGGTAGTTGCCTGGCGCGATCTGCTGCGGCATGTAGATCTTGTAAACGATGAAGTAGTCGCGTCGGTGGTTTTGGCAGATTTCTGCTTCTACGGGGAGCAATTGATCGGCCACTTTTCGGCCTTGGGAGTCGATGATTTCGTAGCTGCCTTGCAACTGGGATTCGTAACCGTCCTTTACTTTGGAGGCGGCGACGTTTTCGATTTCGCAGTAGAGAAGCAGTTCTTGATCGGGCTCGAAATAGTATTTTGGAAATTTGGTAATGGAGCCATAACCGTCCACTTTCGTGCAGAACGCTGCCGATTTCACTTCGAGATTGCTGATGGATGCGAGTCGATTGGTGGCTTCGCGTTGGCTGTTCATAACGAGCGACCATCGTCGAGATCGCGCGGGCATTGCGTCCGGGTTGCTCGCTTCGTAGAGGGCTTGCAATTGGTGTCGGAAGTACTCTTGTTCTTGCTCGGACAAGACCGAGATTTCGCGGCTTGCATCGTCTAACCTGCGTTGGCTTAGGTAGAGCATCCGCAGCGTTACTTCTTGGTTGATACGAAGATTTTCGTCGGTCTCGGGGATCTCTTTGATTTGCTTTTCCAGTTGTTCAATCGTTTGACTGAGCAATTGTCGCCAGGACAGATAGTTTGCAGGCGGCGCGGTGTTGGATTGGCTGTTCGAAAGATTGGGTGGGCTGTTCGATAGGGACGGTGGGTTGTTTGAAAGGGAGGGCGTCGCGGGCATGGTTGGTGTGCTCGATGAGACCGGCATGACGCCGGACGCTTTCATCACTTGATTTGCGATCGCATCGGGTGAGGACGTTACCGGTTGGGTGTTGGCAACAGCACTGACCACGCTGGAGTCAATGGGCGTGGGGGCGGTGTGTTTGGCAGCGACAGCGTTGGAATCGTCCGGGTTCGAATCGGACATCTTCACCGTGACTTTGCTGGAGGCTTTTTCGCGGATGGATTCCTGCGAGGCCACTTTGGTTTCTTCGTTTGTTATCCGAGGATCGCGAGGATTTTCTCGACTTTTTTGTTGGGCGATTGCGAGTTGTTTCTTGAGGATCTCGCGGTAGGCTGAGGGCAGGGTAGCCAGATCCCGTTCGATGTCCATTTCTTGTTCGGACGTGTTGATGATGTTGACGTCGTCTTCCTCCTCGGAAGCATGCGAGTCGCGATCTTGCTTGGCGAGCCTTTGCGGTTCTAGCAAATCGGCTTCGGTGGTGGAAATGAACGGGCGTTTCGCCAGATCGCTTCGTTTGCGTCCCGAGAGATCGACCGGGTTGGGACGTGGGACTTTGCCTGTAGCGGATTGAATGGGAGCGGATTGAGGGAGCGCCCAATCGTCCTGTTCGGCAATCATCCGTTTGAGTTCTTCGTTGCGATCTCGGAAGCCCATTTGCTGGCAACCGGCCATCGATAGGGACGACGCGATCAACGCCGCCAGAGCGATAGTGCGAAGTGGTTTCGTTTCCGCGGAAAGGCCCAGAGAGAGGGCTCTGGACCGAAATAAAATGTGTTGCCTGGAAGTCATGGATCGATCCGTCCTGAATTTACGATGCAACAGAATGGGCTTCTGTGTTGGACTTGGTGATGGTTTCGCGAGCCAATACCTCGTATGCCAAAGACATGTAGTCTTCGGAGCCGTGGCTATTGGGGGCGTAGGCAAAGATGGATTGGCCGAAACTGGGGGCTTCCGCCAATCGGATGTTTCGGCGAATCTTGGTTTGAAAGAATTTGGCTTGTGCCCAAACCGGGCTTTGGGACGAGCTCACTTGCAGGAACTCTTCCACGTCGCGACTGACTTCGGCAGCGAGTCGAGTTCCCGATTCGTACATGCAAAGGACGATCCCTTCGAGCTTGAGGTTCGGGTTCAATCGTTTTGCAACGAGCTCAATCGTTTTGAGCAATTTGCTGAGCCCATGCAACGCTAGGAAGTGAGGTTGCAGAGGCAGGAAAACTTCGTCCACGGCCGTCAAAGCGTTGAGGGTTAGGACCCCCAGGGAAGGAGGGCAATCGAGGATCATAAAGTCGAAATCCGAATCGTCCATCTCGATTTTGTCTTTCAAGATGACTTCGCGGCCCACTTCGCCAGCGAGTTCCATTTCAGCCGCAGCAAGGTCTAAGCTGGCTGGGATGATGGCAAGATTGGGCTGGACCCAACGGCGGACATGTTCGAGCAAAGCGTCCCCGCAAAGCAGGTCGTAAATGCTGACCTCGTTGTCGTTGAGAGTCAGGCCGAGATGGAGCGAGGCGTGAGCTTGAGGGTCCAAGTCGAGAACGCAGACCTTCTGGCCGCTTTGCGCAAGCCCAGCGGCTAGGTTGACGGCAGTGGTTGTCTTGCCGACACCACCTTTTTGATTGAGAATAGCAATT